>JAIBAP010000006.1 GCA_019695115.1 Caldilineales bacterium
TCAGCCTACTTTGATGCCAGGTGTCGACTGCTCGGCCGAGCCGGCGTTTGCGCCCCTGCCTGGATTATGTGAGTTCCGCCTACTTTAACTCATCTCCCTCTCTTCGGGAAACTTTGACGCCCACCCTTGGACACAGGGCGCCTTTCGTTTTCGGGGCGTCTGTCATTACTGCCGGTCGGGGCGATGACTTGTCGCGCTGAGTCGCTGTCGGTAATTGGGCGAACAACGGGTACAATACTGGACGATGACCCCCGCCCCATCTTCCCTCGCGCCACACACCCCGCCCCGTCCCTCGTCCCCTGCGCCGCCGACCCTGCGACCAGCGACGAGGCCTGTCTCGCGCCCCGCCCTCATCCTCCTGCTCCTCATCCTCCTGCTCGCCGCCACCCTTCGCTTCTATCTCCTGGCCGGGCAGAGCTTCTGGGCCGACGAGGGCAACTCGGTTGTCCTGGCGGGTCGTAGCCCGGCAGAGATCATCACCGCCGCCGCCGCCGACATCCATCCCCCGGCCTATTACCTGCTGCTGGCGGGCTGGGGCCGCGTCTTCGGCCTGAGCGAGGCAGGCGCGCGCAGCCTGTCGGCCATCCTGGGCGTGGGGCTGGCCGCCGTCCTCTTCCTCCTCGGCCTTTCTCTCCGCGGCGCCGGGCTGGGGCTGGCCGCCGCTTTCCTGGCTGCCGCCAATCCCTTTCTGGTCTACTACAGCCAGGAAGCGCGCATGTACGAACTCCTGGCCCTGTGCGCCGCCCTCACTGGTCTGGCCCTGGCCCTGTGGACCCGGCCCGACCGCCGCCGCCTGCCGGCAGCGATCCTCTACAGCGCCTTCGCTGCCCTCGGCCTCTACACCCACTACGCCTTTCCCATCCACCTCCTCGCCCTCAACCTGGTCTTCGTCCTGTGGCTGTGGCACAGCCGCCGCAGCCAGCAAGCGCCTGGCAAAACCATGCTCGGCTGGTCGGTCTCGCAGGCCATCCCGGCCCTGCTGTATGCGCCGTGGCTGCCCATTGCCCTGCGCCAGCTGCGCACCTGGCCGGCGCCGGCCGTCTCGCTCGGCCCCGGCCAGGCCCTGACCGAAACCTTCCGGCTCTTCACCTGTGGGCCTACCCCCTGTTCGGCGCCAGCCATCCTCTTGTTCATCTCGGCGTCGGTTGCGGTCGGGCTGCTGATCGCCGCCGTCCTGCCCTTTGTCCGCGCTCCTCATCGCCGTTTCGAGACCGCCCTGCCGCTGCTTTGGCTGCTGGCGCCGTTGGCGGCCATGCTCGTCTTTCGCATCTTCAGCCCCGTCTTCTTCAAATTCCTCCTCATCGCCGCCCCGGCCTACCTGCTCTTGCTGGCGCTTGGCAACGACAGGATTGCAACCCTGATCGAAAGCCGCCTCAAGGTGACCAGAGCGCCAGGGCCGCGCCTTCTCCTCCGCCTGCCCTTCCTCCTCCTCCTCGTCCTCCCCGCCGTCCCCCCCCTCTCTCGTTACTACCACGACCCTGCCGTCGCCCGCGATGACTACCGCGGCCTGGCCGCCTATCTGCGGGCGGTGGCCGGGGCCGAAGATGCCGTCATCTTGCTGGCGCCGGGGCAAGCCGATGTCTTCGGCCAGTACGAACACGGCCCCGCCCCCGTCTATCCCCTGCCGCGCGCCCGTCCCCTCGACCCCGCCGCCACGCTGTCCGAGATCGACCGCATCCTCGCCGCCTCTGACCGGGTCTTCGCCATCTACTGGGCCAGCGAGCAGGCCGATCCCGACCGGCTGATCGAGCGTTATCTGGCCGCGCACGCCTTCGCAGCCTGGGACGCCTGGGTGGGCAACCTGCGTTTCGTGGCCTATAGCGCCGAAGCCCCGCCCGCAATCCGGCCATTTTCCTCGCCCATCCCCGTTGGCGACGCCTTTGCCCTGGCCGGGATCGGCTTCAGCCCCGGCCCGGTGCAGCCCGGCGACATCGCCCGCGTCCTCCTGAACTGGCGTAGCCTGGCCGAGACCGGCGCCAACTACAAAGTCACCCTGCAACTGCTCGACGCCGTTGGACAGGTGGCGGCGCAGGTCGATTCCGAACCGGTGGGCGGCGCTCGTCCCACCAGCAGCTGGCGCCCTGGCGACGAAATCACCGACCCTTATGGCCTGGCCATCCCTCTCGCCACCCCGCCTGGCGGCCATCGCCTCATCCTGGCCGTCTATGACGCCGCCACCGGCAACCGCCTCCCCATCTTCGCCCCTGCCGGCGCCAGCGACCATCTGGAGGTGGGGACGATCCGCATCGACCCGCCGGCGGCAGCGCCACCCCTCGCCGTCCTTCCCATCAGCCATCGCGCCGCCGTCCCCGTTGGCCCCTTCACCTTCCTCGGCCATGACCGCTTCAAACAGGGCTTCGACCACGCCCCCGAGACGCCGCTGGCAGCGGGCGATTCCCTGCACCTGAACACCTGGTGGCGGGCCGACCAACCACCCGACGGCGATTACAGCTTCGAGTTGTTGCTCGATGACCGCACCCTGGGCCGTTTCCCCCTCGCCGGCCCGGCCTTCCCCACCGGCCTGTGGCAACCCGGCCAGCCCTGGCGTGGCGAGATCAGCCTCCCCCTCCCACCCGACCTGGCCACGGCAGGCAACCACACCCTGGCCTTGCGCCTCCTCGCCCCATCCGGCCAGCCGCTTGGCCAGCCGATCCCCCTGCAACCGGCGATACGATACTGATTGCGGATTGCGGATTGCGGATTGCGAAACGGATCGATGTAAGAGTTCACCTTGCCTGTCATTGCGAGGCCGTAGGCCGAAGCAATCCCCGACTTTCTCATGTGATTTCGGGATTGCTTCCTTCACTGTGTTCAGGACGGCTGTCGCCCCTCGCAATGACAAAACGTGAACAGATACCGGATCGATCACGAATGGCACGAATGGACGAATGGCACGAATAGAGTCAGTAATCAGTAATCAGTAGTCAGTAACCAGTAACCAGTAACCAGTAACCAGTAACCAGTAACCAGTTACCAGTTACCAGTTACCAGTTACCAGTTACCACCCGCCACCTGCGACCTGCGACCTGCCACGCCTTCACGGAACACGGAACACGGAACACGCATGCCCCGCAAAGCGCTCAAGCTCGCCCTCTTTGTCTTCTTCAATCTCGTCGTCGTCCTCGCCGCCATCGAGATCATCTTCCGATTGGCCGCACCCACGCCGGTCGAGCCGGCCGGCTGGTTCTGGAAAACACCCGACCCCATCACCGGCTGGTCGCTCCAGCCGGGCGTCAGCGGCCGCAGCTACGACGAGAACTACGAGTACGATAGCCGGGTCGAGATCAACGGTCTGGGGCTGCGCAGCCCGGCGGGAATCGGCTACGACAAACCTGCAGGCGTCTACCGCATCCTCGTCCTCGGCGACTCCTTCGTCGAGGCCATGCAAGTGGAGATGGAGGACGCCTTCCACCAGCAGTTGGGGCAGATCCTGAACCAGGAGGGTCTGCGGGCCGAGGTCATCGCCGCCGGGGTGCAGGGCTGGGGCACCGACCAGGAACTGCTGTGGCTGCGAGAAGAAGGCCGCCGCTATCAGCCGGATCTGGTCGTGTTGGCCTTCTACCCCCGCAACGACTTCATGAACAACCTCCGCCTGCTCGAAGCGGCCAACATGGGCGCCAACCTCAAGCCCTTCTTCCGCCTTCAGGATGGCCGGCTCGTCCTCGACGACTTCCCCTTCGACCCGGCCCAGGCGCCGCCGCCGCCGTCCGAGAACACCGTCGTCGCCGTCGAAGCCATCCCCCCCGGCCCACTCACCGGCCTGGGCGACTGGCTTCACCGCCATTCCGCCTTTTACCGTTGGGCCAACCCCCGCCTGCGCCTGGCCGCGCCCCGTCTGGCCGCCCGTCTGGCTCGCACCGGCATCATCCGCCCCGGCAAAGAAAGCGCCCTCGTCGCCCAAGGCCCGGAGTACGTCCCCCTGGTCTTCGGCGTTTACCAGACGCCGCCCGCCCCGGCATGGCAGGCCGCCTTCGATCTCACCGCCGCCCTGATCGAGGAGATGCAGGCCGAGGCGCAAGGCATGGGCGCGGGCTTCGCCGTCGTCCTGGCCAACTCGCAAGAGGAAATCTACCCCGGCGAGTGGCAGCGCATCGAGGCCCGTTACCCGCGTATGCAAGGCAAGGACTGGTCGGTCGAGCAGCCCCGGCAAGAGGCGCTGCGCATCCTCGCCCAGGCCGGCATCCCCAGCCTCGATCTGGTTCCCATCTTCGTGGCCGCCGCCGCCGATGGCGCCCGCCTGCACTTCCCCATCAACGGCCATTGGAACGAGGCCGGACACCGTCTTGCCGCCGAAGCCCTGGCTGGGTTCCTGCACGAGCAGGGACTCCTACGCCAGGGGCAGTAAGCCAGCCGCGGGCGGGCAACGCCGCCCCTATTCGAAACGGAGGCTGCCCAGCCGCACGAACACACCGTCGGCGGACGGTTGCGCGGCCAACCACTCGCCCCGGAACGGTCTCACCCCCAGCCAAAGGGCGAATTCACCGCCGCTCGCCGGGTTGGGCGTCAGCGTGAACGTGTCGGCGATGACCTCCCCCGCCAGCCAGCGGTCGGTGCTGAAGCGACCCTGGGCCGGGCTATGGTCTCGCTCGGCCGCCAGCCAGCCATCTTGATGGACAAGGCGCACGACCGGGCGCAGATCCGCCGCCAGCGGCTGCCGCGCCCGCCAGAACAGCGTGATGGTCGCCGTTTCGCCAACGGCCAGGGGGTGGTCGGGCAGGGCGACGGCAACGAGATTGAAATCCTCGCCGAATGAGGCCAGGCTTTCGGCGGCGGTCAGGGAGGCGACGGCCGGCGGCGGCGCAAAGGCCGGGCGCAGCGCCAGCAGGAGGGCGGCCAGCCCGTAGCTCGTCATCACGATGATGCCTGCGGCCGCCAGTCGGCGGCGGGAGCGCAGCGCCTGGCCCCAACCGGCCAGCCCCACCCCCGCCCAGGCGCCCACGGCAGCGATCGCCGGCCACATGAGCCGCGCCTGGTCGGTGCCCAGGGCGATGGTCGAATACTGCACGATCGAGGCTAGGGTCAGCAGGGGCGCCAGGGCGAGGAGCGCAACCGAGAAGCGCCAGCGATAGTCGGAAAGACGGCGACGCCAGAAGATCACGATGCCGGCCAGCAAGAACAGGCTGACGGCAAGGGCGAGGAGATAGGCCCAGGGGGGCAAACGCACCTGGCCGATGGCGCCAAAACGCCCCCAGAAGTAGCCAAACAACCCTCTCGCCAGCCAGACCAGATCGGCAAAACCCAGCGGCGAGGTGCGCTGATCGACCGTGGCCCGCACCAAGTCCCAGCCCAGGGGATCGCCATAGAGCCGCCAGTTGTGCACCAACCAGGGCGAGGCGACCAGTGTCCCTATCCCCAGGCTGATGGCCAGGTGGCCCAACCCAACCAGCCAGGCCCGCGCCCGCCGTCGTTCGGGCCAGAGTCCGCCCGCTGTGGCCAGGGCTGCCAGCGGCCACAGGGCCAGTGTCCCCACCTTCGACAGCAGCCCCAGCCCGAGAACCAGCCCCAGCCTGATGCTGCGGCCCAGGCCCGGTCCCCGCCAGATCATCGCCGCCATGATCACCAGGGCCAGGCTGCCAAAGGCGCCGGCGGCGTTGTCGTTGTTCACCGCCCCGCTGATGAACAGGAAGCCGGGCAGGGTGGCAAGAAAGGCGCCGGCAAGCAGGCCGGCCTCTGCCGCGCCTGCAAAGCAGTCACGACCAAGCCGCCACGCAGCCCAGACCGTGACCGCGCCCAGCAACACCGAAAGCAGCCTGCCCAGCCGCATCGCCAGCGCTCCCCCCTGCCAGGGCCATGCTTCCACGGTGGTGTGGACGAAGAAGTTAGGCGGAGCGGCCGGGCCGAGAGGGAAGGCGTCGGGGTTGGAGCGCAGAAAATCGAAATCCATCCCCGTCCAAGCGGCCACGGCGGCGACGGCGGCATGGTAGAGCGGCGGATGTTTGCCCTGGGTGATGGTGGGGCCTTGCGGCAGGCTGCGGTTCAGCGCCAGGTGGCGGGCATAGGCATAGTGGTCGGCCTCGTCAGGGGCCTCGCCCAAAGGCAATGACAGCGAATAGGCCGTTGCCAGGGCCAGGTAGAGGGCCAGGAGGAGGAGGAAGGATCGCCGCCCGCCCATCTACTTTACCTCCACCGTCCCCAGTTCGATCCGGCCGTCGGCCGTGAGTGGCTCGACCGGCAGGTTGGCCGGGCCGGCGGCCGGGCCAGCGGCCGGGCCAGCGGCCGTCAGCTCGTACATCCCCACCTTCAAGCCGTAGTCGCCCGGCGCCACGCCCGTCGGCAGGGGGATGCGGTGGGTGTCGGCGATGATCTCGCCGCGGCGCCAGCGGGTGGTGGGGGTGTAGCCGCCGACCGGGTCGCCATCGTGCTGAGCGATGACCTGGCCGCTGCCATCCAGCAGGTGGACGAACACCTTGTAGTCCACACTGGTCTCGCGCAGGGCCAGCCAGTAGAGGGTCACATCCAGCGCCTCGGCCCCGCGTCCGGGTCGCGCCTCCCAGCCGATGACCTGGGCGACATCCGCTATCTGGGCCTGGGCGGGCTGCGGGGCGCGGGTTTGGCGGCCGGCCCCCAGGCCGTTGAGCGCCAGGGCCAGGGCCAGGATCAGCAGCAGGAGGGCGGCGGCGCGCAGCATGCGGTTCTTCCTGCCCCAGCGCCAGGCCAGCCCCGCCCACAGCCCCGCCGATGCAAACGCAATCAGGGCGCCGGCACGCCGGGCAGGCGTCGAGCCGAAGCCCAGGGCGACCTGATGGCGGCCGGGCGGGATGTCCACCGTCACCAGGGCCAGTTCGCCGCTGGCATAGGTGGCGGCGGGGCGGTCATCGATGCGGGCGTTCCATCCCGGCTGATGGAATTGATGCAGACGCAACGACAGCGGCGCCGGCGTCTCGACCTCGAATTGCCAGCGATCCAGACCGACCGCAACCAGGCGCAGGCGCAGCGGCCCTGGCAGGGCGGGGCCATCGCTCGCGCCCTCGCGCCCGCGGCCAAGCGCCCATCGCTGCTCGCTCACCGCCGCCGGCAGGAATTCGCCCGTCCAGGTGGCGCCCACCTGCCCCAGGGCTGCATCTTCGTCCCACATTCGTTGCGGCGACCAGACCTCGCCGGCAGGTAAGTCCAGCGGTTGCAACGACAGCCGCCCCATGCCGGTGACGAGAGCCGCCACAGCGACCACGGCGACGACCAGCCCCGGCCGCAGGCGGGGCAGCAGCGGGATCAGCGCCGCCGCCGCCACGGCCAGGGCGACGGCGGTCAGGATCAGAAAGCGCCAGGGATATTGCAGTTGGCCCAGCACGGGCGTCAGAGGCCGCCAGAGCCAGAGCGAGGCGGTGGTGATCAGAAAGACGGTGACGGCGAAGAGGCCGAGATGGAAGGCGAGATGGGGCGTGTGCGCAGGCCGGGCGTCCCCTCGCCGGCGCCAGAGGAGCAGGAGCAAGACCACGAGCGGCAGGGTCGCCGCCAGCCAGCCCAGGGGATAGACGATGTAGCCGCCGGCGGGATAGAGGTAGGCCCACGACCGCTGCACCAGCGTCGCCAGGTCGAGCATGTGATGCTCGAAGCCGCGCGAGGCCCCTGCCGCCAACCCCACGCTGTTCCGCTCGACCAGCGCCGGCAGCCAATAGCCGGCGCTGAGTCCCAATGCCAGCGCCATCGACCCGCCGACCCCCGCCAGCAGTCGCCACTGCCTGCCGCTGGCGGCAAGCAGCAGGGCGTAGGCGAGTGCGACCGGCGCCATCAGCAGCGAACTGAGGTGGTGCACCAGGGCCAGCCCGGCCAAAGCAAGGCTTGCAGCCAGAAGCGGGGGGAGGGCGGCCGGCGATGGCAGGGGGCCGGTCGGCCGGCGGTCGGCAGCTTCGTTGGCGAAGGCGGCGGTATAGGCCCAGAGGATGAGCGGCGGGAAGACGAAGGCCAGGTGTTCGGGCAGGGCGCCGCGGATGGTGGCGTCGGCCAGATGATAGGGGAAGTAGGTGTAGACGGCGGCGGCAAGCAGCCCCGCCCACGGCCCCCAAAGCCGCCGGACATAGGCGAAGACGGCAAGCGCCGCCAGCAGGAAGCCGCACGCTATCGTGATCTCGGCGGCGGCGGCGGGCGAGAACCCCAACCTGCTCAGCAGCGCCCCCGGCCAATAGCCCGCCGGCGAGTAGAAGTTCAACACGGCCTGGCCGTAGCCAAAGCCGAACTGCGGAAACAGACGGGGGTGGAGCACGCCCTGGCCCCAGGCCTCGGCCAGGGCCGCAAGACGGTAGACATGGAAGCGACCGTCATCGCTGGCCCAGAAACCCTGCCGCCACAGAGGCGCCAGCGCCGGCAAGGCCGCCACCAGCGCCAGGACAAGGGATGCCCGGCGTCGTCGAACGAGGGCTGCGGCTGGCGGCTTGGAAGGGTTTCGAATCATGGTGCGTGTTCCGTGTTCCGTGTTGCGTGTTCCGTGTTCCGTGAAGCGTAAGACGTGAGGGGTGAGGCGTGAAACGTGAGGCGTGTTCCGTGAAGCGTGGGGCGTGAGGGGTGAGGGGTAGTTCCGTGGTCGGTCATCTATAGCACAGCGGCTGTAACGGCGTCAAAAGCAAGGGCGTCTGTGCTATACTTCGTTACCAAACCGCGTTTCTCCGAACTCAGCCATGCAAATCCATCATCTCATCGTCGGCCTCCTCGAAGTCAACTGTTTTCTGCTCGTGGACGAGGCCAGCCACGAGGCCTTGCTCATCGACCCCGGCGACGAGGCCGATGACATCCTCGACCGGGTCAGGCGCACCGCCGCGCGCCTGACCCGCATCACCAACACCCACGCCCATTTCGACCACGTCCTGGCCGTGCCGCAAGTGCAGGCCGCCACCGGCGCCACTTTCCACCTCCATCAGGACGAATTGCCCGTGTTGGGGTGGGCGGCCGAGGCCACCGCCGCCTGGTTGGGGCGCAAGTGGGGGCCGCCGCCGCCGGTGGATGGCTTTCTGGCGCCGGGGGAGGCTCTCCGCCTGGGCGAGACCGCCTTCGAGATCCGCCATGTCCCCGGCCACTCGCCTGGCTCGATCATCTTCATCGACCATGCCGGCCGCCGCGCCTGGGTGGGCGACACCGTCTTCGCCGGCAGCATCGGCCGCACCGACTTCCCCGGTTGCAGCTATCCGCAGCTCATCGCCGCCATCCACAGCCAGATCCTCACCCTGCCCGACGACTACACACTCTATCCCGGCCACGGCGCCTTCACCACCGTCGGCCGCGAGCGCCGCACCAATCCCTATCTGGGGGCCTAGGGTTTATGTCCATCGCCTTGTTGGAGGCCCTGGCCGCATCGCTCCAGAACCAGGAACCCGTAGCCCTGGCCAGGGTCATCCGCAGCCCTCGCCCTGAGCAGATAGGGGCCAGGGCCGTCATCTGGCTCGATCGCCCGCCGCAAGGCAGCCTGGGGTTGGGGGAGTTGGAAGCGCAGGCGCTGGGCGAGGCCGTAGCGTCTCTGGCCGAAGGCCGCCACCGACTGCTTCGCTACCCCGACCAGGGCATCGAGGTTTTCGTCGAAGTCCAGCAACGCCCGCCCCGCCTCTTGATCGTCGGCGCCGGCCACATCGCTGTGCCGCTGTGCGAGCTAGGCGCGCTGTGCGATTTCAGTGTCATCGTCATCGACGACCGGCCGCAGTTTGCCAACCGCAGCCGTTTCCCGCGCGCCGACAAAGTCATCGCCGCCGACATCCGCCAGACCGTAAGCGCCCTGGCCGCCGACTCCGAAACGTATGTCGTCCTGGTCACGCGCGGGCACAGCCTGGACGTGGAATGCCTGACCACCATCCTCGACCGGCCCCTCCCTTATATTGGCATGATCGGCTCGAAGCGCCGCGTGCGCGCCGTCTTCGACTTGCTGGAACGCGAACAGGGCATTGACCGCGCCCAACTGGAACGCGTCCATGCCCCCATCGGCCTTGCCATCCGCGCCGAGACGCCCGCCGAGATCGCCGTCAGCATCATGGCCCAGATCATCGCCGTCCGGCGGGGCGGCCGCCAAGCGTAGGAACCTATGCGCCGCCGGCGTCGTCTCTGGCCCCATGCTTTCCTGGTCTTGTTCGTCCTCATGGGCGGGCTGCAAGCCTGCCAGATCGAGGCCGACGAACCGGCGCCGCTGAATGCTGTCTGGATCATCGGCGACAGCATCACCCGCGGCCTCTATGCCAGCAACGAGGCCGCCATGTTCCGCCATCATGTCTTCACCGACCTTCAAGATCGTCGCCCCGGCCAAATCCGTCTGCTCTTCTGGGAGGGTATGTGCACCCTCGGCCGGCTGGAGGCGCGCTGGGAGCGGCTGGAACCACTGCCCCCGCCCACCATCCTCTTCATCGAACTGGGCGTCAACGACATCCTGCCCAGCCCGACCTGCGAACAAGTGCCCGAAGCCGAATGGCAGGCCCGCTACGGCGCCATGCTCGACCGCTTCCGCCAGCTCGCACCCCAGGCCCAGATCATCGTCGGCACAACGCCCTGGGTGGGGTGGGACGACGAGCGCCGCGCGCGGGCGCAGCTCTACAACGGCTGGATCCGCCAGGAAGCCGAAGTGCGGGGCCTGGCTGTGGCCGATCTCTGGGCGGCTACGGTCGATCGGCCCGATGGCCTCTCCTCACCCGACCAGCCCAACCCTTTCCCGCCCGATTTTCATGGCGATGGCTTTCACCCCAACGACCTCGGCCACCAGCGCATCGCCGACGCCTTCCTGTCCGCCTACTACTGGCACTACGCACGTGACGGACTCACCTACTTCCCGCTCATCGCCAGTGGGGACGCCGGCCGGGTTGCGGGCCGGGTTGCGGGCCGGGTTGCGGGCCGGGTTGCGGGCCGGGTTGCGAGCGCCAACTGACGCGGCCAACGACCTGCCGCCCGCTCGCCGGCGTCGCGCCCGCCGCTGGCGAGTCTTGCTCTTGCCCGTCCTCCTGCTGGCGATGGGGATAGGTCTCGCCATCGTCTTCTTCGGCCCGCTGCCCGGCCTCGACCGCATGGCGGCCCCCGCCGCGCCCGCCACCCGTATCCTCGACCGCAACGGCCTGCTCCTCTACGAGATCGCCGACCCGGCGCGGGGCAACTATCAGCCCATCCCCCTCGACGAGATGCCGCCGGCCTGCCGCCAGGCCACCATCGCCACCGAAGACAAACGCTTCTACCAGCACCCCGGCGTCGACGTTCTCGCCATCCTGCGCGCGGCCTGGGCCGACTGGCGTCACGGCGCCGTCGTCCAGGGCGGCTCCACCCTCACCCAGCAACTCGCCCGGCTGCTGTTGCTGGACGAAAGCGAGCGCTACGAACGCAGTCTGCGCCGCAAACTGCGCGAAGCCCTGCTTGCCTGGCGCCTCGAACGCCGCCTGAGCAAAGACGAAATCCTGGCCCTCTATCTCAACAGCGTCTACTACGGGCATTTTGCCACCGGCATCGAGGCCGCCGCCCGTTCCTACTTCGGTCGCCCGGCCGCCGAGCTGGACCTGGCCCAATGCGCTCTCCTGGCCGGGCTGCCGCAGGCCCCGGTGGCCTACAACCCGATCGAGAACCCCGACGCCGCCAGGGCCAGGCAACAGCAGGTGCTCGAACTCATGGTCGAGGCCGCTTATCTCGACCCCGACGAGGCCCGTCGCACTGCCGCCGAACCGCTTCATTTTGCCGCTTCGCCCTTTCCCATCGATGCCCCGCACTTCGTCTTCTACGTGCAGGGCCAGGTCGAACGGGCGATCGGCCGCGACGACCTGGCCCGGGGCGACCTCCGCATCACCACCACCCTCGATCTGCCCCTGACCCAGGCGGCCGAGACCGCCATCCGCCGCCGCCTGGCCGAGATGAACCGCCCCGGCCCTGACCTGCCCCTCCAACGCCGGGCCGAGAACGCCGCCCTCGTCGCCCTCGACCCGGCCAGCGGCGCCCTGCTTGCCTTCGTCGGCAGCCCCGATTACTTCGACGCCCGCATCTCCGGCGCCCTCGACGCCGCCCTCGTCTGGCGGCAACCCGGCTCCGCCCTCAAACCCCTCACCTACGCCGTCGCCCTCGACCCCGGCCTCAGCGCCGCCGCCGGACGCGACCCCTTCACCGCCGCCACCGTCCTGGCCGACGTCCCCTCCACCTTCATCACCCGCGAAGGCGACCCCTACCGTCCGCTCAACTACGACCAGTTGTTTCATGGCCCCGTCTCGGTGCGCGCCGCCCTGGCCAACTCCTACAACATCCCCGCTGTGCGCACCCTCGACGCCATCGGCATCGACGCCCTGCTGGCCCAGGCCCGGCGCCATGGCATCACCACCTTCGGCGCCGCCGACCGTTACGGTCTGGCCCTGACCCTGGGTGGAGGCGAAGTCACGCTGCTAGAACTGACCGCCGCCTACGCCCCCTTCGCCCATGCCGGGCAGCCGGTCCAGCCTATCGCCATTGCCCGTATCGAAGACCGGGACGGCCGCCTGCTGTTCGACGCCGGCCTGGACGGCCGGCCGGTCTACAACCCATCCGGCTGGAACCTGCCCACCGCCGTCGCTCTCCCGCCCGTGCTCGACCCCCGCACCGCCGCCCTGATCACCGACATCCTCAGTGACAACGACGCCCGCGCCGCCAGTTTTGGCTTTTCTAGCCCGCTGCGGCTCGACCGCCCCGCCGCCGCCAAGACCGGCACCACCACCGACTGGCGCGACAACTGGACCATCGGCTACACCCCCGACCTGCTGGCCGGGGTGTGGGTGGGCAACGCCGACAACACCCCCATGTACGGGGCCAGCGGCATCGACGGCGCCGCCCCCATCTGGCACGATTTCATGACCCTGGCCCACAAAGCCTTGCCCGTCCGTCCCTTCACTCGCCCTGCCGGTCTGGTCGAACGCGACATCTGCTCCCCCTCCGGCCTCCTGGCCTCGCCCGACTGTCCCCAGGTGCGGCGGGAGCTCTTCATCGCCGGCTCCGAACCGACCCGCATCGACGACCAATACCAGCGCATCGCCGTCGACCTGCGCACCGGCCAACCGGCCTCATCCGACACCCCAGCCACCGCCCTGGGCGAGCGGGTTGCCTGGGCCCCACCGTCGCTGCTGCGCGATTGGGCGCAGCAAGAGGGCCTCCTCCTGGCGCCCTCCACCCCATCGTCGCACCCAGGTTCGGCTCCGTCCTCTGCCCCTTCGCTGCCTTCAGGACAGGCTCTCCAACTCCTTAGCCCTGACCCCAACACCACCTATCTGCTCGACTCCCGTCTGCCGGCCGCGGCCCAGCGCCTGCAACTGGCCATCAGCTACAGCGGCGACGAGCCACTGACAGGGGTTGCCTATCTCGTCGATGGCGTCAGCGTGACCGTGGTGACGGCCTGGCCGTGGACGGCGTGGTGGGATCTCGAACGGGGGTCACATACGGTGCAGGCGGTGGGGAGCAGCGAGTCGCAAGCAACGATCCTTTCGCCGCTTGTGTCGTTCCAGGTGGAATAGCTGACCGACCGAATTGGAGGCAGTCATGAGCCAACCAGACCTCGACCGTCAGGGAGAGCGAGAGACACCGAACCTCGACCGTCAGGGAGAGACACTGAACCTCGACCGTCAGGGAGAGACACTGAACCTCGACCGTCAGGGAGAGACACTGAACCTCGACCGTCAGGGAGAGACACCGAACCTGGACCGTCAGGGAGAGACACCGAACCTGGACCGTCAGGGAGAGACACCGAACCTGGACCGTCAGGGAGAGACACCGAACCTGGACCGTCAGGGAGAGACACCGAACCTCGACCGTCAGGGAGAGACACCGAACCTCGACCGTCAGGGAGAGACACCGAACCTCGACCGTCAGGGAGAGACACTGAACCTCGACCGTCAGGGAAAGGAAGAAGAGGCACATGCCCCCTCCCTAACGGTCGGGGTTCGGGATGAGTTTGGTGGGGGGCCGTTGGCCTATTTCATCACCTTTCGCACCTACGGAACCTGGCTTCATGGACATGATGCCGGATCAGTTGATCGCGAACATAACATGATCGGAACGCCAATGTTGCCTACGGATCCAGAACGCGAAGCCTACGAACGATCGTTGATGGATCAGCCGCCATATGCATTGGATGCAGCCAGACGTGATGTCGTTCTCGCCGCCATTCAGGAAGTCTGTCATCACCGCAACTGGGTGCTGCTGGCTGCGCATGTTCGGACAACCCATGCCCATGTGGTCGTGCAGGCTGTCGCAAAGCCAGAAAAAGTCATGAACGACTTCAAAGCATATGCTTCACGAAGTCTCAACCAGGTCGGATTCGAGAATTCCGAACGCAAACGATGGACCCGACACGGCAGCACGCTCTATCTCTGGAAACGCGACGAGGTAGTGGCAGCCATTCACTACGTGGTTTATGAACAGGGTGTGCCGATGGCCGTATACGAGAACACCACTTGGGAAAATCGCGACCAACAATGACATCTTGCTGATTTCATGGCGGCTGGCCCTCAACCTCTCCGAACCTCTGGGGCGCCTCAGCAAGAGGCTGACTGACCTCCGTCCTCCTGGCCATTGTCACCACTTTGTGCAAATTGTGACGAAAATCATACACACCCTCGCCCGGTTGTGTCATACTAACACGAAGCTGACAGAACCCACTTCGCCAGGCTTGCCAGAAACGTGCAGGCCGACTATCCTACCAGCTGGCAATTTGCCGGACAGAATACCCTGAACACAATCCCAATTCCCATAGGAGAACAAAAAATGACCCTTCGCATCGGCATCAACGGTTTTGGGCGCATCGGACGCCAGGTCTTCAAGGCCATCCGCGATCGCTATCCCGGCGAACTCGAAGTCGTCGCCTTCAACGACATCGGCGACCTCAAGACCATGGCCCATCTGCTCAAGTATGACTCGAACTACGGCCGTTTCGATGGCACGGTCACGACCGAGGGCGAAGACACCCTGGTCGTGGATGGCAAACCGCTCAAAGTCTTCAAAGAGACCGACCCCGGCAAGATCCCCTGGGGCGATCTGGGCGTCGGCATCGTGGTCGAGAGCACCGGTCTGTTCACGATCAAGAAGGACGGCGTCAACAAGAAAGGCAAGGTCGTGCAGGGCGCCGAGAATCACATCGTCCGCGGCGGGGCCAAGAAAGTCATCATCTCGGCCCCGGCCGAAGGTGAAGACCTGACCCTCGTCATGGGCGTGAACAACGACATGTACGACCCGGCCCAACACCACGTCGTCTCCAACGCCTCTTGCACCACCAACTGTCTGGCCCCGGCGGCCAAAGTCGTCCACGACAACTATCGCATCGTGCGCGGGCTGATGACCACCATCCACGCCTACACCAACGACCAGAAAATCCTCGACCTGCCCCATAGCGACCTGCGCCGCGCCCGCGCCGCCGCCCTGAGCATCATCCCCACCACCACCGGCGCCGCCAAGGCCGTGGCCCTGGTCATCCCCGACCTCAAGGGCAAATTCGATGGCTACGCCCTGCGCGTCCCCACCTCCACCGTCTCGGTCGTCGACTTCACCGCCCAGATCGAAAAACCCTGCACCACCGAGGAACTGCGCCAGGCCTTCCGTGATGCCGCCGCCGGCCCCCTCAAGGGCATTCTGGCGGCGGTGGATGAGCCGCTCGTGAGCATCGACTACAAGGGCGACCCGCATAGCTCGTCGGTCGACCTGCCCTTCACGATGGTGCTGGGCAAAGAAAAGAGCGACTTCATCAAAGTCGTCACCTGGTACGACAACGAGTGGGGCTACAGCGTTCGCACCGCCGACCTGGCCAAATTCATGGCCGACAAGGGTCTCTAGCATAAGGGTAGACAAGTAGACAGGTAGACAAGTAGAAACAGTCAACAGTCAACAATCAACAATCAACAATCAACGAAGAACTTGCCACCTGCGACCTGCGACCTGCCTACTTGTCTACCATCCCCCCGGAGCAACCCCATGCCAAAGAAAAGCATCCGTGATGTCGATCTCCGCGGCAAACGCGTGCTCATGCGCGTGGATTTCAATGTGCCGCTGGCGAACGGCGTCGTCACCGACGACAAGCGCATCCGCGCCGCCCTGCCCAGCATCCAGCATGTGCTCGATCAAGGCGCGGCGCTCATCCTGATGAGCCACCTGGGCCGGCCCAAAGGCAACGGTTTCGAGGCCGAGTTCAGCCTCAAACCCGCGGCCGACGCCCTGGCGAAACTCCTCGGCCGGCCGGTGCTCATGGCCCCCGACTGCATCGGCGACGATGTCGAAGCGATGGCCGCCTCGCTCAAGCCGGGCGATGTGCTCATGCTCGAGAACACCCGCTTCCACAAAGGCGAGGAGAAGAACGACCTTAGCCTGGCCCAGCAAATGGCCGTCCTGGGCGATGTTTACGTCAACGACGCCTTCGGCTCGGCCCACCGCGCCCATGCCAGCACCGAGGCCATCGCTCAGTGCCTGCCCGGCGTCTGCGGCTTCTTGATGGAGCAGGAACTGGACTATCTCAGCCGCGCCACCGAGAACCCCGCCCGCCCCTACGTGGCCATCCTGGGCGGGGCCAAGATCAGCGACAAGATCGCCGTGGTCGAGAACATGCTGCGCAAGGCCGACGCCGTCATCATCGGCGGCGGCATGGCCAACACCTTCCTGGCCGCCAAAGGCTTTGCCATGCAAGATAGCCTGGTCGAGCCGGGCGCGATCGATACCGCCAGGGCCATCCTCGCCCAGGCCGGCGGCCGTTTGCTGCTGCCGGTCGATGCCGTCATCGCCGACAAATTCGAGGCCGAAGCCAACAGCCAGGTCGTCGATGTCGACCAGGTGCCCCCCGGCTGGCGGATCATGGACATCGGCCCCAAGAGCATCGAAGCTTTTGCCGATGTGCTCAAAACCGCTAAGCTGGTGGTCTGGAACGGGCCGATGGGCGTGTTCGAGATGCCGAAATTCGCCGAAGGCACCTTTGCCATCGCCCGGCTGCTGGCCACGCTCGACGCCACCACCGTCATCGGCGGCGGCGATAGCGCCAGCGCCGTCAAGAAGGCCGGGGTGGCCAACAAGATGACGCACGTCTCCACCGGCGGCGGGGCCTCGCTCGAATTCCTGGAAGGCAAGACCCTGCCAGGCGTGGCCGTGCTCCAGGACGCCTGAATCGCCCCATGAACCTCCTTCGCCGCCTCTTCTCCTCCTCCCCTGCCGCCGCCCCCGACCGCGGCTATCGGCTGCACGTTCGTTGTCGCCGCTGCGGTGAGGTGATCCCCGTCCGCATCAACCTGGACAATGACCTCTCGGTCGACTACGACTCCGGCGGCTACAGCGTCCACAAAGTCATCGTCGGCAGCGGCCAGAATCGCTGTTTTCAGCGCATCGAGCTAGATTTGCGCTTTGATCCACAGAAAAAGCTGATTCATGAGGAAGTGGTGGGGGGAGAGGTGGTGCGTGAAACGTGATGCGTGATGCGTGAAACGTGATGCGTGAAACGTGATGCGTGAGAGTTCGTCTTCTAACCAATACCCAATACCCAATAACCAACTATGCGCAAACCAATCATTGCCGGCAACTGGAAGATGAACAAGACTATTGCCGAGGCGCTGGAGCTGGTGCGAGGCATCGAGGCCGGCGTCCGGGATGTCAGCGCGGTCGAGACCATCGTCTGCCCGCCCTTCCCCGCTCTGTTCCCGGTGGCCCAGGCGCTGGCCGGGACGGACGTGGGCGTGGGCGCCCAGGATGTCTACTTCGAGGAGAAAGGCGCCTTCACCGGCGAGGTGGCGGCAGGGATGCTGGCCGGACTGGTCAGCTACGGCATTATCGGCCACTCCGAACGCCGCGCCTTCTTCGGCGAGACCGATGAGTGGGTGAACAAGAAGGCCAGGGCGCTGCTGGCTCACGGCATCACCCCCATCATCTGCGTGGGCGAGAGTCTGGAACAGAACCAACGCGGCGAGACCGATGCCTTCGTGGGCAGCCAGATGCGGGCGGCTCTGGCCGGGCTTAGCGCCGAACAGGTGGCGGGGCTGGTCATCGCCTACGAGCCGATCTGGGCGATCGGCACCGGCCTGACCGCAACCGCCGCCGACGCCAACCGCATCATCGGCGTCAGCATCCGCGGCGTCGTCGCCGATCTGTACGGCGAAGCCACGGCGCAGGCCATCCGCATCCAATACGGTGGCAGCGCCAACGCCAAGAATATCTACGACTTCATCCTCCAGCCTGAGATCGATGGCGCCCTGGTCGGCGGGGCCAGCCTGACCGCCGATTCGTTCGTCACGATGGTGAAAGAGACGGCCCGGGCAAGAGGATTCTGAACGAGAGGTGCGCAGGTCGCGGCAAGCCTGCGGTCTGCGCACCGTTCTCACGACAGCCATGTTCGGTTCGTGGGCGCCCCTGGTCTGGAGCCTGGCCCTGCTGGTCGCTTTGTGGCTGGCCAGTCGGCGACTGACCTACTATGTGCTGTCGTTGCTCTACATCCTGACGCGGAACCAGAACGTCGCCATCGGCATCTATGCCCTGCTCATCCTGCCTGGCACGCTGCTGCACGAGGCCAGTCACTGGGCGATGGCCACGCTGGTGGGGGTGAGGACGGGACGATTCAGCATCCTGCCCAAGTTCACCGCCCAGCGCACGCTGCAGTTGGGCGCGGTGGATGTGCGCGGGGGCGGCCTCTGGCAACACACCCTGATCGGCCTGGCCCCCCTGCTGGCCGGCAGCTTCTTCACCCTGTGGATCGCCATCTACCTGGTCGATGTCAGGCTGCTGGGTGCAGCCTGGCAGGCCGGGCGCTGGCAGGATGTGGGCGCGGCCCTGGCAGCGGGGCTGAATCAGGCCAACGCCGCCATCTTCATCTACCTGCTGTTCACCGTCAGCGATGCCATGTTCCTCAGCAGCAGCGACCGCGCCCCCCTGCAACGGATGGTGCTCTACCTGGCCCTTGTCTTGTTCGTCCTCTATCTGTTCGGCCTCGTCCCCGCCTTTCCGCCCCGGTGGGAGGCGCTGATGCAGGATGTGTTCCGGCTATTCGCCTACGGTCTGGGGGTGGCGCTGGCCGTACACCTCAGCCTGTTGCTCCTCTTCGGCGCCTGCTTCCACGCCGTCCGACTCCTGCGGAGCTAACCCACTCAAGAGGTGCGACGCACTTCGCAAAGTGCGTCGCACCTGAACGAGCCGTCTCAGGCCATATGCGGCTTGATCCTGCTCAGCAAGCGGTCCTTGGGTTGGTAGCCGACGATGCGCTCAACCGGTTTGCCGTCCTTGAACACGATCAGCGTGGGGATGCTGAACACGCCATAGGCCATGGCCGTACTGTTGTTCTCGTCGACATCTAGCTTGGCTACGCTGAGCTTGCCATCGTATTCCTGCGCGATCTGGTCGAGCACGGGTGCGATCATCTTGCAGGGGCCGCACCACTCGGCCCAGAAATCGGTGATGACAGTGCCTGAGCTGTCCAGCACTTTCTGCTGAAAATCCTGGTCGGTGACGTGGAAGGGTTTTGCCATTGGGGGTTGCTCCTCGATGAAGGGTTGGGATGAGTGCGGGGGACGGGTCGCCGTGCTGGCGGCGACGCACAAACGTATGGATGGGCGATGCTGGCGCCTTCTTACCTCGCCTCCCTGCCGACGCCCGCCTTCCGCACTTGAAGGCCTGGGTGAGCTATGGCGACCGCTTGCAGGTTCATTTTGTGATCACAAGCACCGCGGTTATAATGCCATCGTTGCGGCAAGGGCGCACGACGCCCCCCGCCGCCCCCAACAGGCGACAGCCACCCTTCTCTCCTTCACGCCGGAGGCGCCTATTCCCAACCCTGCCATCGTCTTGCCCCCTATCGCGCCGTACCATCGCATGCTTCGACCCATTGGTGCAGCCTCCTAGACGGTTTTGGCACAGATGCCCGCCAGGCGGGGTCGGCCGGACGTAAAGGCCACGGCAGGCCCCGAGCCAGTAACTCGACCTCCCGGCGTCCGGCTCCGTTTTGGCGACCGCAAAGTTCTGCTAGAGTCTGCGCTTTCGTACTCTCAAGGAGTCAAACTTCATGGCCAGTGTCTCTTACGATCACGTTTACAAGCGTTGGGGTGATGTCATTGCCGTCAACGATCTGGTGTTGGACATCGCTGATAAGGAATTCATGGTCTACGTCGGCCCCTCGGGCTGCGGGAAATCGACCACCCTTCGCCTGCTGGCGGGGCTGGAAGAGATCAGCGACGGCACGATCAAGATCGGCGACCGCGTGGTGAACGACGTGCCGCCCAAGGACCGCGACATCGCTATGGTCTTCCAGTCCTACGCCCTCTATCCGCATATGAGCGTCTTCGACAACATGGCCTTCGGCCTCAAGCTGCGCAAGACGCCCAAAGAGGAGATCAACCGCAAGGTCAAGGAAGCCGCCGATATCCTGGGCATCGGCCACCTGCTCGACCGCAAGCCCAAACAGCTTTCGGGCGGCCAGCGCCAGCGCGTCGCCGTCGGTCGCGCCATCGTTCGCCACCCGCAGGTCTTCCTCTTCGACGAGCCGCTCTCCAACCTCGACGCCAAGCTGCGCGTGGAAACGCGCGCCAACATCTCGCGGCTCCATCAGCAACTGGGCACCACCTTCATCTACGTCACCCACGACCAGGTGGAAGCCATGACCATGGCCAGCCGCATCGCCGTGCTGAAAGACGGCATCCTCCAGCAAGTGGATACGCCGCAGACGCTGTACGATCACCCCGGCAATGTCTTCGTCGCCGGCTTCATCGGCAGCCCCAGCATGAACTTCTTCGACGCCACCCTGGTCGAAGAAGGCGACACCGGCCGGTTGATGGTCGATGGCGGCTCCTTCCGGCTGGCCGTCCCCGCCAACAAGACCGATGCCGTGCGCAAATATCGCGGCCAACAGGTCATCTTCGGCATTCGTCCCGAAGACCTGCACAACGCCCAATACACGCCCCCTGGCTTCACGGCTGCCCCCATGCAGGCCAAAGTGGATGTGACCGAATTGATGGGCAACGAGATCTTCGTCTATCTACTCACCGGCGAAAAGCAGTTCATGGCTCGCGTCGACCCGCGCACCCGCGTCCGCGCCGGCGACGCGCTCGACCTGAACATCAACATGGATTACATGCACCTCTTCGATCCCAAGACCGAAGCGGCCATCATCTAGGATCGTTCGCCGCCAGATGCAAAAGGGGATGGGCGCTTTCGTCCATCCCCTTTTGTTTGTCACACAGACCCTGAAGGTTCTAAGAAACCTTCGGGGTCTTCGCAAAAAGGAGCAAGCAAATGATCGACCACGCTGTTTATGCCGACCTGGCGCAAAAGAACAACAACAAAATCGTCCTTCTGGTGATGGACGGACTCGGCGGCCTGCCCCTGCAAGCGGGCGGCCTCACCGAACTGGAAAGCGCCCACACCCCTAACCTCGACCGTCTGGCCTCCGAGGGCAGCAGCGGCCGTTCCATCCCCGTGCGAGCGGGCGTCACGCCCGGCTCTGGCCCCGCCCACCTCAGCCTCTTCAGCTACGACCCCATCCGTTTTGAGATCGGGCGCGGCGTCCTGGAGGCGCTGGGGATCGGTTTCGACCTCGGCCCGGATGACCTGGCCGCCCGCGGCAACTTCGCCACCGCCAACAGCGAAGGCATCATCACCGATCGTCGCGCCGGTCGCATCGGCAGCGATGAGTGCATCCGGCTGTGCGCCCTCTTGCAGGCCAACACCAGCCTGGCCGCAGACGGCTACCAGGTCTTCGTCGAACCGGTCAAAGAACACCGCTTCGCCCTCATTTTGCGCGGCCCTGGTTTGGGCGGCAAGCTGACCGAGACCGACCCCCTGGTGACGGGGAAAGCGCCGCTGCCGGTGGAGGATCACAGCGGCACGCCGGAGGGAGCACGGACGGCCGCCCTCCTGAACCAATGGGTGGCGCAGGCGCGAGGCGTCCTCGCTGCCGAGCCGCGCGCCAACTCGCTCAACCTGCGCGGCCTGGCCAGAGACCCCGGCCTGCCCCGCTTCCCCGATCTCTACAAGCTGCGCGCCGCCGCCATCGCCGTCTATCCGATGTACAAGGGCGTGGCCAGGCTGGTGGGGATGGACGTGATCGAGTTCGAGGGCGACCGCCCCCAGCACGAGATCGCCGCCCTGGCCCGTGTCTGGAACGACTACGATTTCTTCTTCATCCACATCAAGAAGACCGATAGCTACGGCGAGGACGGCAATTTCGACGCCAAAGCGCACGAGATCGAGGCCGTCGACGCCGTCATCCCCGACCTAGTGGCCCTCGGCCCCGGCGTCCTCATCGTCACCGGCGACCACAGCACCCCGGCCAAGCTGCGCAGCCACTCCTACCATCCGGTCCCCACCCTCTTCTGGGGGGCGGACGTGATGCCCGATGGTGTGACTTCGTTCGGGGAACGAGCCGCCGAGCGCGGCGCCATGGGCCTCTTCCACGCCACCGAGATCATCCCCTGGGCCATGGGCTACGCCGGCCGGCTGGAGCGTTTCGGCGCTTGAGCTCACGCCAGGTGCAGCGCACACCGGGCAGATGCAGCCAACGCCCGGACGATGTGCGCTGCACCTGGCCGATGTGCGCTGCACCTGGCTGTCTGCCCCGGTCGGATGCTTGGCCCCTACGCCGGGCTGTGCTATGCTCCCGCCCTACCGTTTCGCCCCCCCTCCCCCACCCGATCGATCATCCCAACATGTCAGCCACTCTCCCCGCCAGTTCAGAATCCGTCTTCGCCGCCTCCCCTCGCCACCGCCTCGGCGTCTGGCTGCTTCATTTCATCACGGCCTGTGGCGGCGTCTTTGGCCTCTTTGCGCTCTACTTCGTCCACAGGCACGATTTCGTGATGGCATTCTGGCTGATGGGGGGCGCCGTGGCCATCGATTCCTTCGATGGCACCCTGGCTCGCCGCTTGCGCACCCACGAGGTCAGCCACTGGTTGGATGGGGCGCTGTTGGATAACCTGGTCGATTTCACCACCTACGTCGTCGTCCCCGCCTTCTTCATGCTGGTCGGCCCCCTGCTGCCCGAAGCCTGGCGCTTGCCTGTGGCCGGCGTCGTCGTCCTGGCCTCGCTGTTTCAGTTTTCCCAGGTCGACGCCAAAACCGAAGACCACTTCTTCAAAGGTTTTCCCAGCTACTGGAACATCCTCGTCTTCTACCTTTTCGTCTGGGGCTTTGCGCCGGCCACGAACGCCATCATCACCCTGGTCCTGGCCACCCTGGTCTTCGTCCCGATCAAATACGCCTACCTTTCCCGGCCCGACCATCTCTTTGCCACCCGCGGACCCAAACTGCTGATGCTTGTCCTCACCGCCGCCTGGGGGCTAGCGACCCTGGCGCTGCTGATCCTGTATCCGCAAACGCCGACCCTGCTCGTCGTTCTCACGGCCGGATACTTCTTGCTCTACCTGGGCGTCAGCCTCTTCCGCACCTTTTCGCCCTTACCGGCGGCCGCCATGGCGCGGGTGAGGAGGCGATGAATGCGCTCCTCACCTCTCGTAGTAACGACTTTAGTCGTTCTTGTGTGGGATAACGACTAAAGTCGTTACTACGAGGGTGGTTTGTGATTTGGGGGGTTAGCCACCCCAATCAGCCACGCGTTCGTGGTTGAAGTCGTATTGGAAGTGGAGGCCAGAGAGGGCGGACGGGGCAAAGGGTTGCTGGTTGTCGCCATCCGGCCCCATTTGCCATAGTTCCCAGCGCCCGCGGCGGTTGCTGAGGAAGAGCACCGTGCGGCCGTCGGGGCTGACTGTGGGGGCCACATTGTCGATGGGGACCGAACGGATGGCGGGGGGCTGCGTCAGGGCCAGCGCCTGCCCGCCGTCGGCAGTCCAGCGCCAGATATTCCAGCTATCGCCATCGCGTTGGCTGCCAAAGAGATAACGACCATCCGGGCTGAAGCTCACGGCCCCATGCGGGCGGGCGTCGGCCAGGATTTGAACCGGTGGGGCGTCGCCGGTCGTCTGGGTGGCAGCCAGACCCGCTTTGTCGCCATAGATAACGGTTTGGTTGCCGGGGCGGATGGCAGGGGCGCGGGCCGAATCGCTTGTGGGCAGATTGCGGGCGCTGCCGGTGGCCAGATCGAGCCGCACCAGGGTGGTGAATTCCAGGTTGCTGAGCGGGAAATCGCCGATGCAGAAGCGGCCAAACGGCGTCTCGCGACACTCGCCACCCAAGACCTGCCGCAGCTCATCGTCGGTCAGACAGCCAAAGGGCGACTGACGGCACACCTTGCTCCCGGCTGACTGCTCGAAAACGATGCTGCCGCCGTCGGCGCTCCAGGCTGGCGAACGGGCGCGGTTGGCCCCAAACACAATCCGCTCGCCGCTGCCGTCGCTGTCGATTAGCCAGAGGCCGCGCGGCTCATCCCAGCGCGTAAAGGCCACTTGCCGGCCGTCCGGGCTGAAGGCGGGGTCGAGACCGCTGGTCAGGCGGCGGAGGCCGGAGCCATCACCGTTCATGATGTAGATGTCGCCGCCGCTGCGCTCCTGAAAGACGATGCGGCCCCGGCTGGCCGCGGTGGGCGGGCGAACTGCTGGCGTCGCCCCCACCTGTCCACCGGCTTGCAGATAGCGGGCGGCGGCCCAGCCGCGATCACCGGCTGCCGTCTGCACCTGCCACCAGGCGCCATCGGCGCTGCGGCCCAACACCTGTACTTGCTGCCCCTGCCTGAGCACGCCCTGCACCGGCTCATTGGCGCCTGGCCCGGCCCGCAAATTCAGACGGTCGGCCAGGACTGTGGCGGTTGTCGCGCCTTCGGCGGCTGGGGTGGCGCCGGCCGCGGGGGCGAGCCCCGGCTCGACGGGGGCCAGGTCGGCCAGATCGGTGAAGGCTGTGACAGCCGAGGCCCGCACCCAGCCGGAAATGGGGGGCTGAGCGGGGTCAGGTTGATAGAGGACGCGCAGCCAGGCGGCATCGTCGCTGCGGGCGATCAGCCCCAGCCGGGTTCCTGCCGGGGCCGAGGCAGTCACCTGGCCGCCCGGCGCGCTCGCCAGACCGACGCTGACGGCAGTGACATAGACGCCGGGCAGCAGCAAGGGGTTGGAGAGGTCGGGCGCGGGCGGCGGCGCGGGCGGGGTTGGGGTGGGTGTGGCCGTCTGCGGGCCTGGCTCAGGCGCGAGGGGCGCTGCGACCGTGACCGTGGCCAGGCCAGGGGCGCGCGTGGGCAGAGTCGGCAGGATGGGGATGGCAGCGGTGGTCGCCAGGCCGGAACCTGATCCCGCCGGCTCTCCCGCCCCGGCCCGGCATCCGGCCAGGAACAGAACGGCGACCAACGCCATGATCAGCCCGGCTCTGTTTCTGGACCGGCCGCCAGCAAATCGTTTAGTCATAACGTCAACCAGGAAAGATCGTTTCACTCGCTTACGCCTCACGCTTTACGCCTCACCGACACGGAACACGGAACACGTTTCACGTTTCACGCCTCACGTCATTCATAGCGCAGGGCATCGATGGGGTGCAGTTGCGAAGCGCGCAAGGCCGGGTAGATGCCAAAGAAGAGGCCGACGAGGGCGCTGAAACCGGTGGCCAGGAGTACGGCCTGCATCGTGACGACCGCTTCCAGGTCTTCGGACAGGCCGGCCAGCGCCTGGGCGCCGACAAAACCCAGGATCATGCCAATGACGCCGCCGATGATGCTGAGCACCATGGCCTCGACCAGGAATTGGGTGAGGATGTGGCGGCGCTTGGCCCCCACCGCCTTGCGCAGCCCGATCTCGCGCGTGCGTTCGGTGACGGAGACGAGCATGATATTCATGATCCCGATCCCGCCCACCAGCAGGCTGATGGCGGCGATGCCGCCCAGGAAGGTGGTGAGCACGCCGGTGATGCTGCCGAAGATGTCAAGGATGTCGGCCTGGTTGATGACCGTGAAGTCGTCGGCATCGAGATAGGTGATCGCATGGCGAGCGCGCAGAAGATCTTCGATCTGTCTGGCTACATCCTCCAGCTGCTCCTCGGCGCTCACTTTGACCATGACCAATGACAGCACGGGTTCACCGCTCTGGCTGCGCAGATTGGGAAACAGGCGTTTCTGGGCGGTTGTCAGTGGCGTGAAGATCTGGTTGTCGAAGCTGCCGAAACCGCCGCCGCCCTTTTCTTCCATCACCCCTATCACGCGGAAGGGGATGCCGTTGATCTTGATCGACTGACCAATGGGGTCTTCATCCTGGCTGAACAAGGACGCAGCCACCTTGCTGCCCAGGGCGACGACGCGGGCCTCGGCGGCCAGGTCATCGTCGTCGATGAAACGCCCCTCGGCGGCCACGAAGTTGCGGACAGGGCCAAAAGCGGCGGTGGTGCCGGTGATGGTCGTGCGCAGACTGTTCTTCCCGCGCACCACATCGCCGCCGCCATCCAGTTCGGGCACAGCCGCAAGGACATCGGTCACTTGTAGAGGGTCGTTGATCGCCCGCCAATCGCCGGTGGTCAGGGGTTTGTCGGGGCGGTTGCGCCGCAGGCTGCCAGGGCCTTGCGCCTCATCCAGGTTGCCGGGGATGACGATCAAGAGGTTCGAGCCGGCGCTTTGCAGTTGCTCGGTCACCAGTTTTTGCACACCCTGACCCACGCTCATCAAGGCGATGACCGCGCCCACGCCGATGATGATGCCGAGCATGGTCAGGATCGAGCGCAATTTGTTGGCCGTCAGCGCCCGCAAGGCGATGCGGAAGGATTCAGTCAGGCTCATGGTTGCTCCTGCGCAGTCGCGACGGACGTCGCCGCAGTGGTCGTTACGTCGGCGGCGCCGTTCTCGATCAGATCACGCGCCCGGCGCACGTAGGCCGTCTCGCCGGCGCGACGCGGGTGTTTCACAGGGTTATCGCTGATGATCAAGCCATCCTGGAGGCGGATGATGCGCCGTGTGTGTTCGGCAATGTCCGGTTCGTGGGTGACGAAGATGATCGTGATCCCCTGCTGCTCGTTGAGCTCCTGGAAGATGTGCATGATCTCGGCCCCGGATTTCGAATCCAGGTTGCCGGTCGGCTCATCGGCCAGGATGATGCTGGGGGCGTTGATGAGGGCGCGGGCGATGGCGACGCGCTGTTGTTGCCCGCCCGAAAGCTCGTTGGGGTGGTGATGCAGGCGGTCGCCCAGGCCCACGCGTTGCAGCGCCGCCGTAGACCGGGCGCGACGGTCGCGCGCCCCGGCATAGATGAGCGGCAGTTCGACATTGGCCAGGGCACTGGTGCGGGGCAGCAGGTTGAAGCTCTGGAACACGAAGCCGATCTTGCGGTTACGCACTTCGGCCAGCTGATCGTCGGTCATGTGCGCCACATCTTGGCCGTCCAGCCAGTAGTTGCCGCTGGTCGGCACGTCCAGGGCGCCCAACACATTCATCAGCGTCGACTTGCCGGAGCCAGAAGGCCCCATGATCGCCACCATTTCGCCGGGCAGCACCCTGAGCGAGACGCCGTTGAGGGCGCGCACCTCCATTTCGCCCATCTGGTAAACTTTGGTCACATCTTTGATTTCGATCACCGGCTTGGGGGCCGGGGCTGTGCTATCGCTCATTGGCTCAACCACCTCCGCCGAAGAACTGCTGCCGGATGGCCTCGCCGGTGTCGGTGCGGCGCACGGCCAGTTGATCGCCAACGGCAACGCCGGACAGCACCTGGCTGAATTGCTCGTTGCGCAGGCCCACCGCGATATCGGTTCGCTGCGGGATGCCGTCTACCAGTTTTTCGACATATGTCCCGCCCGTTTGCCGGTCGAGGCGCATGACCCGATTGGGCAAGAGCACCACCTTGCGCGCCTCTTCGGTGGTGATGGCCACCGTGGCGGTGAGGCCCGACCGGAGGGGCAGGTCGCTGGCATCGAGGTCGACGCGCACCAGATAGGTGACGACGCCGCCGCCCGAAAGAGGATTGCCGCTGCCGGCAATGGGGGCGATGCGGCTCACGCGACCGGCCAGTTGGGCGTTGTCGAGGGCGTCGATGGTGATGTCGGCGGGCTGGCCGAGTTGGAGTTTGCCGATGTCGATCTCATCGACGTTGAGGTCGATGTGGTAGCCGCTGGGGTCGGTGAGGACGATGGCGGCGGCGCCGGGAGTGGGGATTTCGTTGGCGCGGACATTCACGGCGCCCACCACTCCGGCGATGGGGGCGACGATCTGGGCGTTTTTCAGCGCCAAAGCAGCCTGCTCGGCCGAAATGCGCGCCTGCTCGACCTGGGCCTGCAAGATCTCCAGGTCTTCGGCCGACAGACCGCGCTTCAGCTTCTCGACGCTGGCCTGGGCCTGAGCGACGGCGGCCTGGGCCTGGGCAATCTGGGCCAGGGCCGAGGCGCGCTGGCTGGCGGTGGCCGGGGCCAGGGCCGCCTCGACATTCGACTTGGCCACTTCGTACTGGATCGTCGCTTGCTGAAGCTGTACCGCTTGCGGCAACATGCCGGCGTTGGGCAGGTGGGCGATCTGATCATAGGCAGCTTGGGCCGCCTCTAGCGCCACCCGCGCCTGCTCGCGCGCGGCCTCGGTCGATTTGCGTTGGGCGGCGGTGGCGCCCGCCAGCAGACCCTGATAGCCGGCCTGGGCTGCGGCCAGCCCGGCGCGCGCCGATTCCAGCCCGGCCTCGGCTGCGGCTAGATCGATCGCCTCGACCGGCTTCTGGGCTTGCGCCAGCCGCGCTTCGGCCAAGCGCAGACCTACCTCTGCCTGCCGTTGGGCCAGCAGCAGATCCTGGCTGTCGAGCCGGGCGAGCACCTGGCCCGCAGTCACCTGGTCGCCGGGTTGCACGTTCAACTCGGCCACGGCGCCGCTGCTACGAAAGACGAGATTGACCTCGGCGGCCGCTTCGACCGAGCCGGTCGAGGTGACGGTGGCGGCAATATCACCCTCGCCGACGGTGTAGATTTCATAATCGGGCGGTGGCGGTTCCTTTTCGGCCGCCGTTGCCTGATAGCCGACCCAGGAAAGGCCGCCGACAACGGCCAGGACAAGAAGAGCAATGAGAAGACGACGCATGGTCAGTTAACCTCGAACGCAGCCCCGTGGCCGACTGTCGGCAGGGGGGCAAAGGGTGTGGAGTAGAAAAACATGCTCGAATTATGGACAAAATCTGTGCAAAATGATGTTACCTGGCTTCCGCTGCCGCGCCGCCGCGGGCGGAGCCGGCATCATCCGAGGCGGAAGGCGCCACCGAGGAGGGCCGGGAGCAGCCGCACCCCCAGGTTGATGACGACATAGGCCAGGGTGATGGCGAAGGCGCCGCCGCCGCCCATCCGCGCCACCAGGCGCAGAAGCAGATAGACCAGCACCACATGCCAGAGGCCGAACAGATCGATCTGGCTGGCCAGGGCGAACAAGGGCCGCGTCTGATCCGCCGTGGCGTCGCCGGTTGCGAACCAGAAAGACAGGCCGGGATAGTGGATCAGGCTGCCAGCGATGGCGCTCCAGGCCGTCTGCAAGAAGCCGCGCAGGGCGAAGGGAAGCCATGTCCAGACGATGGCTGGCCAGAGTTTGCCGATCTTCACCTGGCCGCCGGCCAGCGAAGCGCCGAGATAGAGCACCAGGCTGGCCAGGCCCCAGGCGATCAGCAGCCCCAGGACGATGGTGACGGCGCCGCTGCCGAAGAGGAAGGCGGGG
Source organism: Caldilineales bacterium (assembly GCA_019695115.1). Lineage (GTDB taxonomy): Bacteria > Chloroflexota > Anaerolineae > J102 > J102 > SSF26. The sequence continues at coordinate 29,435 of JAIBAP010000006.1, forward strand.
GAGGTGACGCGCTCGATCATCGGCGCTGCCGCCGCCGCCTGTTCCGCCGACAGGGTGGCCATCTGCGCCTGCACTTGTTTGGCGGCCTCGGCGGCCGTCTCTTCCAGGGTCACGCCCAGGTAGGCGAAGGCCGAGAGCAGGGAGAGGAGGGCCGGCAGCCACCAGCTGCGCGGCTGCACCTCGCTCAGGCGGCGAAGCGCCTCGCCGGGAGCGGCAATGATGTCGATGAGAAGACGAAGGGTGTTGACCGGACGCAGGTCGGGGGTAATGGAGTTCGTCATAAGTTGTTCTACGTTCGAGAAGCAAGGGGGTTGCGCAAAACGGGTTTTGTGCAACCAGGCCGGGTTTGGTTCGATCTGGCATTTGTGCTATGATGAACTATGCCATATTTCACAATCTCAGCACAAACTTTGTTCTGATGGCGTCGACTGTGCGCAAGGCGCTTGTTGGCGCCGCCGCTGACCAGGAGTGAATGCTATGTCTCGTCCCATTGTTCCCGACATCGTTGTCGGCCGCCTGCCCATCTACCTACGGGTGCTGAACCATCTCATTGCCGAAGGTCGTCAGATCACCTCATCGCAGGAGTTGGGCGACAGACTGGGCATCAGTTCGGCGCAAATCCGTAAAGACCTCTCCCATTTCGGTGAATTCGGCAAGCAAGGGACGGGCTACAACGTCGCCTATCTGCGCGATCAGTTGGCTGAAATCCTCAATGTCGATCGCGAGTGGCGGATGGTGCTGATCGGCGCCGGCGATTTAGGGCACGCGCTGGCGCACTATCATCGTTTTGCCGACAACGGTTTTCAGATCGTGGGTGTTTTCGACAGCGACCCGGCCAAGATCGGCTCGATGCTGGGTGCGTACCGGGTTCACGGCATGGAAGACCTGGAGCAGGTCGTCCGCTCGCAGGGCGTCGAGATCGCCATCATCGCCGTGCCCCCGGCTGCAGCCAGAGAAGTGGCGAGCGCGCTGATCGGGTTGGGCATCTCCTCGATCCTGAATTATGCACCCATCACCCTGACGACGCCAGCCAACGTCCATGTGCAATATGTCGATCCAGTGGCCCAACTTCAGCACATGGCCTACTACAGCCAGGAGGCAGGGCCGCCTCCGGGCCGCTAGACGAGGCCGGTTTTCCACCGGCAGGGGCGGTTTTCCACAGTTTTGGGCGGGTTTTCCACAGCCGGGCGCGCAAAAGGGACAGGCTAACAGCCTGTCCCTGGGTGTGAAGCGTGGCACAGCCCTATTGTCGCAGGCGCAGCCGCACGCGCTCGACGCGGCCCCGCAGTTCGGCGTCTTCGTCCAGGCGCTGCGCCATCTTCTCGCAGCCGTGCATGGCGGTCGTGTGGTCGCGTCCGCCCAGAAAGTCGCCGATCTGGGGGAACGAGAGCTGGCAGACCTCGCGCATCAGGTACATCGCCGCCTGGCGGGGCACGACGACGTTGTGCGAGCGCCGCGGGCCGGTCAGCTCGACCAGCGCCACGCGAAACTCACTCGCCACTGCCTGCAAAACCGACTGTGGATCGCGATTGAGACAGACCTCGGTCTCGCTCAACGTCTCTTGCGCCAGCGAGAGATCGATGGGCCGGTGCACCAGGCGGGCGAAGGCGACGACGCGGTTGAGGGCGCCCTGTAACTCGCGCACATTGCTGCGGTTCTGCTCGGCGATGTAGCGGAGGACATCGTCGGCCACGGTCACTCCCATCCCAAACGCCTTGTCGCGCAAAATGGCAATGCGAAGCTCCAGATCGGGCGGCTGCAGATCGATCGTCAGCCCGCCGGCAAAACGGGAGCGCAAGCGGTCGTCGAACTGTGGGAAGGATTGCGGCGGTCGATCGCTGGCGATGACCAGCTGTTTGTTGGTGGCGTAGAGGGTGTTGAAGGTATGAAAGACTTCGGTTTGAGTGCTTGGTTTGCCTTCGATGAACTGAACGTCATCGATCAGGAGGATATCGACCTCGCGGTACTGTTGCCGAAAGGCAACATTTGATTTGGTGCGTATCGCTTCGATCAGGTCGTTGGTAAATGTTTCGGCCGTGACATAGCGAGAGGCATAGCCCGCACGAGCGGCGTGATTGCCGATGGCGTGAAGCAGGTGGGTCTTGCCCAGCCCCACGCCACCGTAGAGAAAAAGTGGGTTGTAGCGATTACCGGGTTCCTGTCCGACGGCCTGGGCGGCGGCATAGGCAAAATGATTGCCGCTGCCGACGATGAAGCTGTCGAAGGTCATGGCGGCGTTGAGCGAAGAAGCAGACACGGGCGCAGGACTGCGGTAGCGGCCGGCGTCGGTCTGCGGCTGCAACAGCGGCGGCTCGTCCGCGCTTTGGTCGGGCGCGGGCGCGGGGTCGGGACGAACCACGACGCGCAGATCGACCGAACGACCGCACAGACGCTGCAAACGTTGCTTGAGCATGCCCTTCATGCGTTGCTCAAGCCAGGCCTGGGCAAAGGCACTCTTGGCGGCGATGATGAAGCAGCCATCCTCGTAGGCAAGCGCCTGCGTATCGCGCAGCCAGTTGTCGAAAACGGGTCGTTGCAGAGAAAGTTGCAGTTCACCCAACACGGCTTGCCAAATGATTTCTGGACGCTGAGCGAGATCCATGGTGGCAAGTCCTGAGGTTGCCTGGAGAGGCGAGAAGATGCGCTCCAAAACAAGTGGGCCTGGGGGCCGGGAGAAGATGAGGGGACGACGATCGGAAAGAGGCAATACGAGACCGATGGCTGGCAGCGTGAATCGGCTTTCGATTCAGCCGGAGCCATAGATTATGTTCGATGGTGGGGGCGCCTGTTAGTGGCGCCTGCCGCTTGCTGCTATCGACGCGCCTGAGCACAGCGGTTGAGCGCCCGCGCCGGCCGGTTCTTTCTGCAAGGAACGAATGCACCTGTCTGGCCGGACGTAGGCGGGATCATAGCAGAGGGCAGGGCAGGGTGCAATGCTTCGCACTGCAAGGCATTGGCTCACCACATGCCTGTTATCGTCAAGCACAAAGCCGGCACGAAAGACGGGCATCCAACCAGGGCCTAGCATTAGTGGCCGAGGGTCGCGCTGGTACAAAATAGCCCGACCCAGGCCGTGGTGGGGCGAGAAAGGCACGAGCATGGGTTTTAAGGTAGAGGTTAGGGGGCCTTAACCTGGCGTGATCAGATCTTAACGATGGCTGGCCGGGCGCCGATGACACCGCAAGACTTCAGCGGCCATTTCCTGGTTTGTGCATGGCTTTGGTATACTCATTCTCTCTTTTGTCGGGCTTCCTTATCCCCTTCATCGTTTTTGTTCGGAGGTCATTCCGTGCGCATTTCCGTTTTGCAAGAAAACCTGGCGAAAGGACTCGCCATCGTCGCCCGTGCCGTGGCCACACGCAGCACCTTGCCGGTATTGAGCAACATTCTGCTCGAAACCGATCAATCGCAGCTCAAACTCTCGGCCATGAATATGGAGATCGGGATCAACTGTTGGATCGGGGCGATGATCGAGGAGGAGGGTGCGATTACGGTGCCGGCGCGCTTGCTCAGCGATTTCGTCGCTTCACTCCCCAAAGAGCGGATCGATATGGAACTGAATGTGCGCACACAGACGCTGCACCTGCGCTGCGCCCGCAACGAGGCCAACATCAAGGGCATCGACGCCTCCGAATTCCCGATCATCCCCACCTATCGCCGCGAGACCGGCCTCCCGGCCACGGAACTGCCGCCCGACAAGTTCCGGCGCATGATCGACCAGGTGGCCTTTGCCGCCGCCAGCGACGAAAGCCGCCCCACCCTGACCGGCGTCTACACCCGGCTGGATGGCGAGAGGCTGCGGCTGGTGGCCACCGACGGCTTCCGGCTGGCCGTGCGCTCTACCCTGCTGGAAGAGCCGGCGCCGGCGGCCGTGGGGGTGATCGTGCCGGCGCGAGCCTTGACCGAGCTTTCGCGCATCCTCGGCGCTGTCGAATTGGGCGAGGACGACGGCGTGCAGGTGACGATCACCGAGGCGCGCAACCAGATCATGTTCCATCTGCCCGGCGTCGACCTGGTCAGCCAACTGATCGAGGCGAACTTCCCCGACTACAACAAGATCGTCCCCTCCACCTATAACACCCGCGTCGTCGTCAACACGGCTGAGTTCCTCAAGGCCATGCGGCTGTCGTATCTCTTCGCCCGCGATGCCGCCAACATCGTGCGGCTGAGCGTCGTTCCCGGCGATCCGGGCAAGATCGTCCTCACAGCCACCAGCAACGAGATGGGCGACAACGAAGCCGAGGTCGATGCCCTGGTGGAGGGCGAGTCGGTGCAGGCGGCCTTCAACGCCAAGTTCATGATCGACGTCCTCTCGGTCGTGGAGACGCCCGAAGTCGTCTTCGAGGTCATCTCGGCCTCGCGCCCGGGCGTTGTCCGGCCAGTGGGGGCCGGCGAGGAAGAGTACGTGCATGTGATCATGCCGATGAGCCCCAAATGAAGACCCGACAGGGAGGCGGTGGACTGACGATGCGACGCACTTTCTTGCGCGGCCTGTTGGCTGTCCTGTTGGCGGCGGCGCTGGGCGCCTGCGTCAGCTCGCTGCCCGTTGGATCACCGGCGCCCACCGTCGAGGCTCCTGCCGCGCCCCCCGCCGTCGAGCCGGCGACGCCAGCCGCCATCACCTCCACCCAGGTTTCGACCCTGACGATGCCGTTGGTGCAGAGCGGCGAGGCGATCACTGCCACCCAGACCATCACCGGGCCGGCCCCCGCCCCGCCTACCGAGTCGCCCCCGCCCGCCCTCCCCACCAGCGTCCTCACACCCGGCGCCGTGCGTGATATCGCCCTCGACTATGTGCGGGGCGCCTACCGGCTGACGCTGCCGGCCAACGCCGATTTCATCCCCGCCACCGTCGAGCTGGGGGCCGAGCTGGTGCAGGCCACGGCCGGCTTTGCCACCGGCCCCTGGCAACTCGTTGTCGGCGCCCCCTACCTGGTCGCCAGTCGCATGGTCAGTCCCGTCCTCCTGGCCAATGCCGGCAATGACACGCGTTGGTGGGGTGAGGTGGGAGACGATGGCATCGTCGTCACCGTGGTTTCGGCCCGGATGCCGCGCCCGCGCTCGCAGCAGGCTGACGGTTGGGTGGGGCGTGTCGTCAAGTTGCCGCCGGGGGCGCCGTTCGATGACTACTTCGCCGGCGAGGGGGGCAACCAACACGGCATCGACAGCAACCGGGCCGACGTGCTGACCTTGTTGGAGAGTTTGACCGCTTATCAGGGGCGGGTGCGCGTGTTTGGCGAATTGCGTTTTGCCGCGCCCGACTACAACGGCCGGCGTCTGCTGGCCCGTCGCATCGACCTGCTCGATCCGCCGCCTCTGGATGCCACGGACTCGGCCGCCACCCCAGGCGGCCAACCGGCCCCGGCCCTGCCTTCTCCCGCGCCCGGTGCATCCCCAGCCAACGCCTTTGGCCCCACGGGTGCGCTCTTCAGCCCGCTGCCCCGCACCGCCCTGAGCGAGCGAGTGCAAGTGGCGGGCGAGGTCGAGGGCGCGTTCGAGAACAAGGTGATCGTGCGGGTAGAGACCGAGGCCGGAGAGGTCTTGGGCGCGGTGGCGGTGGTCGTAGATGCCGCCGAAATGGGCGACAAAGGCGGTTTCGCCGTCGAACTTCCCTTCCAGGACCCGCCTGCGGCTGCATCCGGGCGGGTGGCCATCTACAGCGAGAATCCGGCCGATGGCAGCCTGAGCCTGCTGGCCTGGGTGAATGTGGCCCTGGCCGGGCCAACCGCGGGCAAGAGCGCCAGCATCACCGCCCCGGCGCCGGGGACGCAGCTCGAAGGCTCAGTGCAGGTAGCCGGCACGGCGATGGGTATGAAGGACGAGACCATCCTGGTGCGGGTCGAGGACCTGGCAGGGACGGTCTTGGGTCAGGCGCGCAGCCGGGTGAGCGCGGCCGCTGCCGAGGCGGAGGGCGCCTGGCAGGTGAGGTTCAGCCTGCGCAAGCCCCGCACGGCCCGCCCTGGCCGCATTGCCGTCTACCGTCTCGACCCGGCCGACGACAGCACGACGCTGTTGGCGACGGTGGAGGTGATGTTGGCGAGATAGTGACGTTGGTGAAATGACAGACGCCCCGAAAACGAAATACACCCGTAGAGTGGGGGCCTTTTGATCCGATGTCATCTACCGAGTATAATACTCGCCAGATGACATCCTGGAGGTGGTCTTCTTATGGCACAGTTTATCGGTCGTGAACGGGAGTTGGCGGCTTTGGAAGAGATGTGGGCGCGTCCAAACGCCCAATTCCTCGTCACCTATGGTCGCCGGCGCACAGGCAAGACCGCCCTGCTTCTACGTTTTGCCCAGGGGAAGCCCTATCTCTACTGGCCGGCCAGCCAGAGTTCGGCAACCTATCTGTTGCGCAGTTTCTCGCAGGCGCTCTGGAATCATGCCAATCCCTCCCTACCGGCGGCGGCTGATTTCACTTTTGGTCATTGGGAACAGGCCGTGCGCTTCGCCGGGGAACTGGCGACTCGCGACCGGCTTCTTCTCATCATCGATGAGTTCCCCTACCTGACTCGCGCGGATCCCAGCCTGCCTTCCCTACTCCAGAATGCCTGGGATCATCAGCTCAAAGAGAAGTCGCTTTTCCTGGCCATCACTGGCAGCCACATCGGCATGATGGAGAACACCGTGCTGTCCTATCGGGCGCCACTTTATGGCCGGGCGACAGGCGTTTTGCAGGTAAAGCCCATGTCCCTTGCCGACGCCCGCCAATTCTTGCCCGCCTATAGCACGACGCAGGCAATGGAAGCCTACGCCATCCTTGGCGGCATCCCGGCCTATCTGGAACAGTTCGACGACAGCCGGCCGCTGGAACATAACATCCGCACGCGCATCCTGAGCCTGACCAGCTTCTTCTTGATCGATCCGCTTTACCTGCTGAACGAGGCGCTGCACGAGCCGCGCAACTATCATGCCATTTGCGCTGCGATTGGGGTCGGGGCAAGACGCCCATCGGAGATCGCCAGCATGACTGGCCTGGAGCGCACCAACCTGCCCAAATACCTCAACACCCTGCAAACTCTGGGCTTTTTGGAACGGCGCCTGCCGGTGAGCTGGCGAGAGGGAACGGATGGGCGAGGCATCTATGTGATCAAGGATCACTATCTGCGCTTCTACTTCCGCTTCCTCCAGCCCTACCTGGCCGACCTGGAGCGTGGCAACCTGGTTGGGGTCATGAGCCGGATTACGAGCCAATTGCCGACCTATGTGGGTCGCTCACTGTTCGAGGAATTGTGCCAGGAATGGGTTCTGAACAAAGGCTTGCGAGGCGAGTTGCCTTTCCGTCCGGCCAGAGTGGGCGCCTATTGGGATGACAAGGTAGAGATCGATGTAACATCTGTCAGCCCTGGCGAGCGCGCTCTCCTGGTGGGTGAAGCCAAGTACACCGCGTCGCCTGTTGGAGAGGACGTTCTGGAGGGTTTGCGGGCCAAAACGCAGGCATTGGGCGTTCCCGCAGGCTGGCAGGTGCACGAGGCGATCTTCTCCCGATCAGGCTTCACTGCCAGCCTTCAAGCGCGCGCCGCCCAAGAGAGGGTGATCCTCGTGGATTTGGATCAGGTGGCGTCTGGCTGAACAATCTCAGGGCGTAACTACTCAGCCTCCGCCACGAATTTCACGAATTACACGAATGATCACGAGCAAAATTCGTCAAATTCGTGCAATTCGTGGCAACAATCCAGACAGGCTGAGCAGTTACCTCAGGGCAAAATTTCCCGGAATCGTCGCCGATAGTGAGCGGCGATGTGCGGCCAGCCGAAGCGGGTCTCGATCAGTTGGCGACTGGCCTGACCCATGCGTTGGGTGCGAGCGGGGTCGCGGGCAAGCTCCAGCATCGCCGCAGCCAGGGCCTGGGCATCGCCTTCGGGCGTGATCAGGCCGTTGACGCCCGGCTCCACCACCAGGGTGTTCCCGGCCGTATCACTGGCGATGATCGCTTTGCCGCAGGCCATAGCATCCAACACCGTCACACCCAAGCCGGTGGCCGGTTTGCGCACATTGGGCATCACCAGGGCGTCGCAGGCGTTGTAGTAGGCGGGCATTTGGTCGGTGGGGATGTTGCCCACCCAGTGCAGGTTGGCCAGCCCCAACGTTTGGGCTAGTTCCTGCCACTCCTGCCAGAGGTCGCCCTCGCCGACGAGGATGGTGTGGCAATCTCGACCGGCCTCGCCCAGCCCGGCCAGGGCCTGCAACAGGATGTCGAAACCCTTCTTGTAAACCATGCGCCCCACCGCCAGGAAGACGACGGCGCCGGTGGGGATGCCCAGGCGTTGGCGGAGCGCAGCCACACCACTGGGGTCAGGCCGCAGCCGGTTGGGATCGACGCCATAGATGATCAATTCGAATTTGGCCGGGTTGGCGCCCAGTTCCTCCACGGCCACCTCGCGCAACACCTCGGCGTTGGCCGTGATCAACGATGCCTGTTCAAAAGCGAAGCGCACCATCCGCCGGAACAGGGGGTTCTGCCCGGCCACCAGGGCATCGCTGCCGGGGATGCTGACCACCAGCGGCAGGCCCAGGCGACGGCTGACGACGGCGGCGATGAAACCATTGGGCAAGGCCCAATGGGCGTGTAACACTTCGAGTCGTTGTCGGCGGACGACCTGGAAAGTGGTCTGGATGCCGCGGGCGAAGAGCAGCGGGCTGAGGGCGTAGGTGTTCAGCCGCATGCGCACGTCGGCTTCCATCGTCCGCATGTAGCCCAGCTTGTGCGCACTCGCTGACCAGGCATAACGATAGAGGTGAAGCCTGGGATTGGCCCCGGCCAGGGCTTGCGGCTGATAGGCGGCGTCGAACGGCGCAATCACATGCACTTCGTCGCCTTGCCGGGCCAGTTCTTCGCACAGTTGCTGGATGAAATAGCCGGAGAAGTCGCCGTCGAAGCGCGGGTAGTTGTGGGTGAGGACGCCGAGACGCATATTCCACATTTCACTCATAGTTCGAACTTTTCGACAACACTATCAAAAGATCCTTTGTCAGATAAGACTAATAACGTGTCATTATCTTGCAAAAAAGTCCCCCCGTTTGGCAACACAAAGTCGTTATCTCTGGCAATGAGAACTACAAGAAAGTTTTCAGGCAGTCCCAGCTGAAAAATGGCTTTGCCACTCATGCCAGAGTCAACCGGCACGGATATTTCTTTTAGTTCACTTTTCCACCCACCTACAGGGACATACTCGATCGGATAAACCCGTTTCGGGACGATTGGTGCATCAACTCGCAGCCACCTGGCCATGCGCGGCAATGAAGTTCCCTGTAATAAGATGGAGGTTAACACAACAAAAAAGACTACATTGAAGATCAAATTCGCTTGTTGAACCTGGGCAAGCAATGGAAAGGTTGCCAGGATAATGGGGGCTGCCCCACGCAGACCGACCCACGAAATGAAGATCTTTTCTCTCAGGTCGAGCGCGCTTGAGAAAAGGCTGACAAAAACGCTGATGGGGCGAGCGATCAACATCAAACACCCGGCAATTAGCAAGCCAACACCTACGATTGGCACGAGGCGCGAAGGAAAAACAAGCAGGCCCAGCGTCAGGAACATGGTTATTTGCATAATCCATGCCAGGCCATCGTGAAAACGCAGAAGACTCTTGTGATGCAAGAAGTCTTGTTGTCCCAGAACAATAGCAGCCAAATAGACGGCCAAGAATCCACTACCGCCAACCAAGTCCGCCAATCCAAAGGTCAGAAAAACTAGCGATAATGTCAGTACAGGATAAAGACCTTCATAACCAAGCTTTGAGCGATTGATTAAGAATGACATTACCCTTCCCATAGCATATCCAACAATCGCGCCTACGAGCATTTGTTGGATGAACAAGCCGATAAGATCTAATACAGATGAATCCGGCAGTGTGATCAACTGTATCAGGCCGATGGTAAGAAATATCGCCATTGGGTCATTGCTACCTGACTCAAGTTCGAGCAATGGTTTGAGTTTCCCCTTGAGACCGATGCCTTGCGAGCGTAGGACCGAAAATACAGCCGCTGCATCGGTAGATGAAACTATCGAGCCAAGTAGCATGCCTTCGAGGAAGGAAAAATCAAGAAGTATTATTGCGAAAAGCCCAACTACTACTGCGGTAATGAGAACTCCCAAAGTAGATAGAAGCAAACCCTCCTTGAGAACAGGGCGAACTTCCTTCCATTCTGTATCAAGCCCACCTGAGAATAGGATTAGGACTAAGGCAATAATCCCTATGTATTGCGCAAGTGCAGGGTCATCAAAATAGATATCGCCAAAACCATCGGACCCGGCCAACATTCCCAAGACGAGAAAAAGTAGGAGGGCGGGGACCCCAAAACGATCGGATATTTTGCTAACAAGCACACTTATCAGCAATAAGACGGAAGCGCCGATCACTACATATTCGTTCATCGGGTATTCAAGTCAAGGGCGTGCGATAACGGTGCAAGGGGTGAGCTAACTTCCCAATCGGCTGACCTCCTGCTCTCCCAATTCATTTGTCTCCTTGTCCACATGCCGGCCCATCTCTCGATCCACTTCTCCCAACCGTTCTTCCATCTCGCTCAGGCGGTCGCCCTGGGCGACGATGAGTTCGGCCAGGAAGCCGACCAGGAAGAAGAGTAGCCCGGCCAGGGCCAGGAAGAGGGCGGCCCAGAAGACCGGCCGTTTCTGCGTCTGTTCTTGGAAGAACCAGAGATAGGTCAGGAAGAGGGTGGTGAAGCCGGCGATGGCGAAGGAGGTCAGGCCGAGGCCGCCGAAGAAGCGCATGGGCCGCGAGCTGAACGTGAGCAAGAAGCGGATGACGATGACATCGAGCAGCGAGATAGGGATGCGGCTGAAGCCAAAATGCGAGCGCCCGGCCTTGCGCGGATACCAGTTCGTCGGCGTCTCACCCACCCGAAAACCCTGATCGGCGGCGATGTGGAGCAGGAAGCGGTGCCAGTCCGAGCGCAAGGGCGGCAAGGCGGCGATGACCTCGCGGCGAAAGCCCTTGATCCAGTTGGCATCGTGGACGCGCACGGTGAACAGACGCCGGCTGACGACGTTGTAGATGCCGGAGGCGAGTTGTTTGCCGTCGTCGCGGCCCTGCCGCCAGCCCGAAACCACGTCGTAGCCCTCCAGCAGCTTGTGATAGAGCTTGGGCACATCCTCGGCCGGGTCCGATTCCAGGTCGGCGGGGAGGAAGAGGATGTAATCGCCCTGGGCGGCGCGGAAGCCAGAGCGCAGGGCGGCGGTGAGGCCGCGGTTACGGCGGTGGCGGATGAGACGCAGCCAGGGATATGCGGCCTGCAGGCTCGCTGCCTGATCTCCCGTCCCATCCGTGCTGCCATCATCCACCAACACCAATTCGCCCGCCACCCCCAGGGCAGCAAAGGCCTGGGCCGTACGGGCGACTAATTCGTCGATGTTCTCGGCTTCGTTGTGGGCCGGGATGAGGACGGAGAGGGTGGGCATGGGGGGGCAGGGGGCAGTAGTCAGTGGGCAGTGTTGCGTGTTGCGTGTTGCGTGGGGCGTGGGGCGTGTTGCGTGTTGCGTGGGGCGTGTCGTTGGTTTACGTCTCAGGGTGGGGCGGGGGAGCGGCTTCGCCGGGAATGAAGGCCATCGTCAGGTCCAGGCCGGTTGCCCTGATGCGGGCGCCAGCCTAGAGGGCGGCCCGGATGGTGGCGACCACTTCATCCTGCTGCTCGTCGGTCATTTCGGCGTAGAGCGGGAGGGTGAGGACGTCGCCGGCGGCCTGTTCGGAGATGGGGAAGCTGCCGGGTTCGAGTTCGAGGTGGCGGTAGGCTGGTTGCAGGTGGAGGGGGATGGGGTAGTGGACGCCGGCGCCGATCCCGGCGGCTTGCAGGGCCTTGAGCAGTTCGTCGCGCCTGGCGGTGCGGATGACGTAGCAGTGGTAAACCGGCTCGGTTTCGGCCAGGTGGTGGGGGGTGACAAGCGGTAAGTCGGCCAGCAGTTCATCGTAGCGGGCGGCCAGCCGGCGGCGACCGGCGTTCCACTCGTCCAGATGCGGCAGTTTGGCCGACAAGATGGCGGCCTGGATGCCGTCGAGACGGTGGCCATAGCCCAGTTCGGCGTGTTCGTATTTGGTGGTGCGGCCGTGGTCGCGCAACGAGTGCACGCGCGCGGCCAGGTGGTCGTCGTCGGTGAGGACGGCGCCGCCATCGCCATAGCAGCCCAGGTTTTTGCTGGGGTAGAACGAGAAGCAGGCGGCGTCGCCCAGGCTGCCGGCGCGCTTGCCTTTGTAGCGGCTGCCGTGGGCCTGGGCGGCGTCTTCGATCACCAACAGCTGGCGCCGTTTGGCGATGGCGTCGATGGCAGCCATGTCGGCGGGCTGGCCGAACAGATGCACAGGCATGATCGCCCTGGTGTAGGGCGTCAGGGCGGCTTCGATGCGGGCGGGGTCGATGTTGTAGGTGACGGGGTCGATGTCGACGAAGACGGGACGGGCGCCGGTCTGCGAGATGGCCTCGCCGGTGGCGAAGAAGGTGAAGGGGGTGGTGATGACCTCGTCGCCGGGGCCGATGCCGTAGCCGGCCAGGGTGAGGAAGAGGGCCGAGGTGCCGCTGGAAACGCCCAGCGCGTGTTTGACGCCGCAGTAGTCGGCGAAGGCTTGCTCGAAGTCCGACACTTCTTTGCCCATGATGAAGGCGGTGTTTTCGATCACGCGCGTGATGGCGGCGTCGATGGTCGGACGGATGGTCTCGTATTGAGCTTTGAGATCGACAAGTTGAATGGACATGAAAAAACCTCGCGGTACAAATGAAGATGCTGCCCTGTCAGGAGCAGCATCTTGCAGAGAGCGGGCGCTGAATGCCGTTTTTTAGGGAGAGGGCGACTATCCGGGCGCCGGGGCGGGGGCCAATCGGGAGGGAGGGCGTTCGTTCAGGCCGTCGAGCCGGCCCTCCAGGTCGGCGATCTTGCGCAGGTGGAAGTCGATCTCGTTTTGGAGGGAGAGCGGGACAGTGAGGCCGTAGTTGGCGGCCTGGACCTCGAGCCGCGCCAGATTGACACGGAATGTCTGCAATTGTTGCTGCCAGAAGGCCTTTTCTTGTTGGTGGCCGGTCGAAGCGACTTCCTTGACCAGTGAATCGGCGATCTCGGCATCGTCGATGGGCAGGGAGTCGGCACGGGTTTGCAGCCATTGCGCAAAGAAGGTGTTGCCAATGCCAACCTGACCATCGCTGATGCGAGTATACCCCAGGCGGGTGAGGGCGTAAAGATAGAGATGGGCGTCGGCAGGGCGCAGGTGGAGGGCCGCTGCCAGCCCGGCCTCGTCTCTGGCCCGGCCGGGGTCGTCGGAAGCCAGGTGCAGGAGGATGCAGCGTTCGCTTGGGGAGAGGTGTTTGTAGGTGATCTCCCAGAGGCCGTTCAGGGTGGCGTCGGTTTGCAGGTCGTGTTCGTCGGGATGGCGGAGGCTGTTGTTTTCTTGATAGAGCTTGCGGCACAGCCACTGGACGAGATAGGGGTGGTGGTTGGTATGATACTGGATGACGGCGAGGGTTTTGGCGTCGACATCGACGCGCTGGCCCTGCGATTGGCGGATGAGTGCCTCCGACTCCACCGGCTCCATCCCCGACAGGTTGCGGGGCGAGAAGTCCTGGAGGAACGAGGAGGTGAGCCAGTGCTGGGTGAGCGTCTGGATGCGGGAGAAGACTTTGGTCGAGGTGAGCACCACGCGCAGGTTCGGCTGGCGCTGGAAGACGAGACGCAGCCGCCGCAGGATCATGTCCTGATCTGCGCCGATGGTGAGCAGGGCCTCTGGCTCGTCGATGAGGAGCAGGATCTGGCGGTTGTGGGCGGCGGCGGCCAGCGAGACGGTCTGGAGGGCCTGGCGAAAGTCCTGGTTGGCGAGGGCGTTGACCTCGACGCCGATTTCGTGCAGGGCCGACGCCCGCTCCTCCAGGCTGTAGTTCAGTTCGCTGTTGAGGTCATCGGCGCTCTGGCAGGCTTGCATGTCCCAATAGAGGGGCACGAATTCGGGGCCGGCGTCGGCCATGAGTTGGCGCAAGAGCGAGGTTTTGCCCACGCGCCGGGTGCCAACCACCCATAGCTGGCGGTTGGGGTCGTAGAGGAGGTTGAAGCGCAGGCCGATGTGGCCGTAGTAGGCGGCGCCATTGACCCAGCTGCCGACGACATAAGGGTTGTGATGGGGGGACAGGGGCATCGTGAGCACTCCTGGGGGTGTGGAGTGGCGGGGGAGATAGAGAGGGGAGGCTGGAATCAGGTTTTTTCTGCTTGCATAATGCGTTCGTAGGCCCGCTGGACGTCGCTCATCTGGATGCGCTGACGTTTGTCGTCGAGCATGCAGTTGACGGCTTCGAGGCAGATCTGTTGGATGCGGTGCGGGCGGCCCTGGCTCTGGGCAAAGACATAGTGGATGGCGTCTTTGTCCCAGCGATAGAATTTGGTCACCGGCTCGCGCATCAGGCGTTCGGCTTCGGGGCGGTCGAAGGGGGGCATTTGCATCTCGATGAACATGTTGTACCACGGCGACTCGACCCGATCCCAGGCTTTGCTGATGTTGACGCCGGCAACGACGACGCCCACGTTTTGGGCAAAGGTGTCTTGCAGGATACGGCGGAACTGCTGTTGGGTCAGCGTGTTGTAGGTGTTCATGATGTCGGCTTCATCCAGCAGGAGGATGAGCCGCGGCTGTTGGCCGAAATGCTGGCGCAAGTGGTCGAGCAGGGTGCGCAGGTCGCGGCGGAAATGACGATCTTCGTAGGCTTCGCCGCTGTCGAGATGCGAGTAGAAGAGGTCCTGGCTGCTCGGCAGGTCGGGCAACTGGTGCTGCACGGCATCGAGGGCGGCCTCCATCAGGCGGTGGAAAAACTGCGACTCCGGTGTGCCTTCGAGATCGACGAAGATGGGCAGGAAGCGGTAGCCGCCGTCCACTTTGCCATCCAATCGCTGCAAAAGCTGGTAAAGCAGCGATGTCTTGCCGATGCGCCGTTCGCCGTGGATCATGACGCTGTTTTTGTGCAGCGTCGATTCGATTTCGCGCAGGACTTGCGTCCGGCCATAGAACATCGTCTCTTCGCGGATCGGGCTGCCGGCGACATAGGGGTTGAAGCGACGTTCGACCGCGTGGCGCGTCATGGCTTGCCGCGCCAGGGTGCTCCAGACGGCATAGGCGCCCAGGGCGGCCAGGGCGCCCAGGATGGAGACGATCACGAAGACGATTTCTGCCCGCACCTGACCGACAACAGGCAACTGAATCGTCAACGGACGGCGTTTCACGACCAGTTGCAGGTTGACGGGCGCCGAGTAGTTCAGCCCGCCATCGCGTCCCTGCACCTCGAAGGTGTAGACGCCTTCGGGCAGAGGGGGATAGGTGACGAGCGGGCGGCGCGTGGGCTGCCAGTCGGCGTCGTAGCCGGCCAGCCGGTAGAGATAGAATAGCTCTTCGGTAGCCGTCAGCAGGTCGCGGCCTTCCCATTCGATGCGGATGGCGGCGTCGGGCGAGGCCTCGGCCCGCTGGTCGATGGGTGCGACGCCGTTGAGGGTGGTGACGCCGACGCTGGGCGGCGTGCGGTCGGGCGAGAACTGCGCCAGCCCTTCGGCAGCGGCCAGATAGAGGCCATCGTTGCCATCCGGATGCAAAGCCTTGACCCGGCCAATGTTCAACCCGTTGGCCACACTGAAGTTCTGCCAGGAGCGGCCATCGAACTGGCTGAGGCCGCTGACGGTGCCAAACCAGACGCGCGAGCTGGCCGGATCGGCCCACACGGCGTCGAGGCCCGGCGCCAACAAGCCCTCGCGGGGGGTGAAGGTGGTCCAGACGCCATTCTTCAGCCTGCTGGCGCCCTCGCCCCAGACCGCAAACCACAGGCTCCCATCCTGGCCCTCAGAGACGGCGTTGACATCAAGCCCTGCCAGGCCATCCGCGGGCGTGAAGCT
Organism: Caldilineales bacterium; assembly: GCA_019695115.1. GTDB lineage: Bacteria > Chloroflexota > Anaerolineae > J102 > J102 > SSF26. Next base: position 45,306 of record JAIBAP010000006.1, read on the forward strand.
TTGCCAGGTCCCGTTTTCCAGCATGGATACGCCTGCTTCGGTCGTAACCCAAAGCCGGCCGCGGCTGTCGGCCAGCAAGTCCTGCACCTTGTCGGAGATCAACCCCTCCCCAGGGGTGACATGCTGCCAGTCGGCCCCGTCCCAACGATCGAGGCCGCGGCCATAGACGCCGAACCACATGGCTCCATCGGGCGTCTGCGTGATGGCGGAAACATTGTTGCCGCTGAGTCCGTCGTCGCTGGTCAGGCGATCGACCCGCCTGCTGCCGGGATCGACGCGGATGGCGCCGCCATTACTAGCGCCGAACCACACGGCGCCGTCGGCATCGATGAAGGCGGTCTCGATGAAAGATAGGTTGGGAAAAGCAGGGAAACCGACATCCTGGGGATGCTGCCAGCGATTGTCGGCGAAGACATGGACGCCATCGCCGAAAGAACCGACCCACAAACGCCCCACCCCATCCTTGACGATGGCTTCGATGCGAGCGGTTGGGGCGCCATCTTGCCGGCGCCACAGGCGCCAGCTTTGGGGATCGAAGCGGGTGATGCCGGCGACCGTGCCAAACCAATAGACGCCGTCCTGGTCGCGGGAAATGCTGGTGACGAAATTGGCCGCCAGGCCATCCTCGATCGTGAACCTTTCCCAGGTCCCTGCGCGCCAGTGGGCGATGCCACCCCCGTTCTCGCCCACCCAGAGGTCGTCGTGATCGATCTCGACCAGGGCCAGGACGCTGCTACTCGGCAGATTATTTACTTCGTGTAGCCATTCGGCGCCGGTAGCGGACAGATGGGCGATGCCCTCACCGTCGACGCTCACCCACAGGTCGCCATCCTGGCTTGGCGCCAGGACGCTGATGGTCGTCGTGATCGCCTGACCATTGTGCAAGAGGGGTTGGGACTGCCATGCCTGCCCATCCCAGCGGTAGAGTGACGAGCCGCCGGCCAGCCAGATGCGGTCTTGGCTGTCTACGGCCAGCGCTGAGATGGTGGCGGACGGGCTTGCCGCCATTTGCTCCCATGTCTGGCTCTGGCCGCGGCGACGAAAGAGGCCGGTGCTGCTGGCGGCGAGGAGGTCGCCGGCGCTGGTTTGGGCCAGAGCAACGAAGGCCGTCGCCGCCAGCCCGTCGTCTTCGCCCTGCAACGTCCAGGCTCCGTCGTGCAGTTGCGCCACCCCTCGCGCCGTCGTCGCCCAGAGGTCGCCCTGCCCATCCACCAACAGCGATTTCACCGCTCCCTGGGGCAGGCCCTCCGCCTGGCCAAACGACTGCCAGGCGCCATCGAAACGCAAAATGCCGCGATCGGTGCCAAACCAGAGCGCGGCATCGCCAGTCTGTGCGGATGAAAAGAACCAGTTGCCTATGGCGCCGTCGAACTGATCGAACGTGCGCCAGGCGTCGAGATAGCTTTGGGCTTGCGCCGAGCGGGATACAACCGCAATGCCCAGACAAACAGCCAAACAGAAAGCAAGGGAGAAAATGGGGGAAAAGTGCTTTCTCATGAGTATGGTATTGGTTATCAAGCAAAGTCCCCAAAGGGTTGTGCTAACCTTTAGGGTCTGAACTGCTGCTCATCTTGTCGGGCAGGAGTTCGGTTGCACGATAACTATAGCAACGTACAGAATGATTGTCAAGCCCCAAGCAATACCAACACCAGTTAGTCCACTTCGTTCTCGATTCGATGTATTAGGCGGGCTTAGAAACGCGATGTGCGATGTGTTATGCGCGGCGTGAGAAAGGCGCGATGAGATCAAACGGTAGCGCAAAACGTGAAGCGTGAAACGTGAAGCGTGAAACGTGAAGCGTGAAGCGTGAAACGTGAAGCGTGAAGCGTGAAACGTGAAGCGTGAAGCGTGAAACGTGAAACGTGAAGCGTGAAGCGTGAAGCGTGAAGCGTGAAGCGTGAAGCGTGAAACGTGAAGCGTGAAGCGTGAAACGTGAAGCGTGAAGCGTGAAACGTGAGAAAATGTTGGCGATTTTCACGTTTCATGATCGGACTTCCCCCCCATGAACCTCCCCAAGCGCCAAAGGCGGAAAAATATCGGCGCCCCCGCCCCCCCGCGCCCCACTCCTCACGCCTCACGTTTCACACCTCACGCCCCACGGAACACGCCCCACGGAACACGCCCCACGGAACACGGAACACGCAACACCCCCCCACCCCGTTGCTCTGCAAACCGTTCAGCTATCGTAACGTGAATCTTCCAGTCGTTTGCGCAGCTTTTCGGCTTCGGTCTGGGCGGCGGGCAGGCTGGGCGTTTGCGGCCCCTCGAGCCAGCGCGCTTCGGCTTGTTCCAGGTCGCCGCGGCTGGCCGGGCTGACCCGGTTCCAGCGGCCGCAGTGGGGGCAGCGGTCGTACTTGGCGTTGAGGAGGTTGGGCGCCCACCAGTGCATGCCAAACGGCCGCCCGCAGTTCGGGCAGACGGCCGCGCCCCAAATGCCATAGCGCCGCACCCGCCCCCTGTCGCGACGCCACGAGATCAGCGTCCCCAGGACGACGAAGACCAGGGCCAGGAGGATGAGCGGCAAGGCGATGCGCAAACCCGCGTTCCAGCTTTCGCTTTCGGCTACGAAGACGCTTTCGACGACATTAGAGGTCAATTGCTTGCCGCTCGCTGTCTGGCCGCTGGCGTGCAGACGGTGGGGGCCGAGGGCGAAGGCGTCGGTGTTGAATTGGTAACGCCAGGGCGATTGAGCGTCGGCGCCGACGAGTTGGTCGTCGATGAAGAATTGCACCGCCACCAGGTCTTCTGGCCCCTTGACATGAAAGCTGAAGGTTCCCTGGATGCGCCCGTTGAAGCCGCCATAGCCCCAGTCGCGACTGAGGCTCAGGGTCAGTTCGGTTGCCTGCCCCGAGACAGGGGCGACCAGGAGCAGAGAGAGCAGGAGGGCGAGGAGGAAGCGGGGCATAAGCAGAATCAACAGTCAACAATCAACAATCAACAATCAACAATCAACGGTCAGCGGTCAATGGCGAGTGGCGCGCTCATGGCGGTCGCTGATGGCCAGATGGCGGCCTGCAGGCGGCTGGCCTGGCAGAAGTCGGCCGCCTCACATCTCCGGCTGCTCCTCGTCGCACCATTTGCAGTCCAGCGTAAAGCCCAAGAAGCTCGCCCGGCCTTCCTCGCTCAGCACCCAGGGCCGAAAGGTGAGCGGCGGCTCGTGGCGCACATGCTGCCCGTGTCCGCAGGCCAGCAGCGCCACCCAGTCGCCGATTTCGTCTTGTTGCCAGCCGGTGATGGGTTGTTTCATGGAGAGGGGGAGGGAGGGAGGGGGAGACGCAGGGAGGGGGAGGCGGAGGGAGGGGGAGGCGGAGGGACGCAGGGACGTAGGGAAAGGTAGTAGACGAGTAGATACGGTGAGAGATGAGGCCGGTCGAGTTTAGTGGGTCGTCGAGGGAGGCTGGAAGTGGGTCGCGCCCCGGCTTGATGGCTCGATGGAAGTGGTTGACTTCGTTTCAAGAATTCTCTAGAATGCACACAAGTGATGCGGAGTTCGCGGTTATTTTCTCGATTTCGACTTGCACGGTGCAGACAATGAAACTCAGAGTCATCGTTCACGAGGCCGAAGAAGGCGGTTACTGGGCCGAAGTGCCCGCCATTCCTGGCTGCGCCACTCAGGGCGATAGCTTCGAAGAGTTGTTGGCGAATCTTTACGAAGCGATCGAGGGCTGTCTGGCTGTCGATGTCGAATAGCGCGTATATCTGTGCCCATACACGGCAATGAGCCGCTCAAAATCGGTCTACTAAAGCATTTGTTGAAAACCGCAGGGATCGAAGAGGGTGAGATTTAGGCAGGGGGGGAGACGGAGGGACGCAGGGAGGGGGATAGAGATCGAACAACTTATCGCTACTGACCACAGAAATCTCTTCTACCAGCGATTGAGCAATGATCAAACGATCGAAAGGATCGCGATGATGGAACGGCAGGTTCACAACCTTTGCAGTGTGGGACACAGAGATGGGTAAGAGCACGAAGTCATTGGTCAGCAACTGGTCATACCAACACGTTGCAAACGACGCTGGCAGTGCATATTTCCCCAGGCTGATTTTGATGGCAATCTCCCAAAGGCTTGCCGGACTGACGAAGACCACCGTATCGATGGCAACAATGTTTTTCCGGGCTTTTTTACTCAAGCGAGGATCATCCAACACAAACCAAAGCAATGTCTGCGTATCCAACAAGAGATTCATGGCATGTACGCCTCGAAATCCTTCAGATGTTCGTCATCTTCGGACACGATTTTGAGGATTCCTTTGGCGCTGCCAGGGCGCCGTTGTTTCTTGGCTGGTTCCGCCTGTTCTGGCAGCAGCACGAGCAGACGGGCAGATTTGCCGTAGGCGTGTCGAAACTCTACTGGCAATGAGATGCGCCCGTTAGTGTCAATCTGTGTTTCGAATTCTATAGCTTGCATAATGCCTCCACATAGCTCTGGATTCTAGCGCCCTCTCTTTGGCAGCGCAAATCGCCCGGGCGACGGCGGCGGTTGCAGCGGGGAAGCGGTTTGTGTTTTTGTGCCGGCCGCCGGTGGCTAGAAGCCGCCCGGCCAGGGTATAGAAGCCTCGTTGAGGCTGAGTAATCCAGTCCCGGCGTATCGTTCTGAGTTTGTCGCAGGAGCCTTCCAACCCCGCCGTGTCGCCCAATCAGCACCCAGTCCCGGTCTATCCACACTGACACAAGCATCCTAACCTGCCTCCCGCCCCCTGCCCTCTACCCGCGCTCACCTCGCCACAGGCGCATCCGCCATCCGTGACTACGAGAATGAGGAGAGCGCCGCCAACAGTTGGCGACGCTCTCCGGGTGGTCTTAGTTTTTGTGGATGGTGCGGATGTAGGCGATGATGTCCAGCAACTGCTCATCGGTCAAGGCCGGGTTGCCACCTTTGGGAGGCATGGCCACGCCGGTGGTGTTGGCCGGGTCGCTGGTGTCGCGGCCTTTCTTGACGAACTCCAGCAGTTGGTCATCGGCTAGACCGGCGATGAACGTGCTGGTGGTCATGTCCTTGCCCAGGCCGGTCACGCCTTCGCCTTTGGGGCCGTGGCAGGCAGCACAAGTGGTTCCGAACAACTCCTGGCCTTTGGTGGCGTCACCCTTTGCCACAGCCACTGGTTCGCTGGCGTTGCCGCCGCCGCCGCCACAGGCGGCGATCAAGAGGGCCGCCAGGGCCAGAAGCAGGACGATGATGGTGATTTTACGCATTGTGTTTTCTCCTTATGGAAATTGGATTTGAGATGTGAGGCGTGAAACGTGAGGCGTGAGGCGTGAGGCGTGAGGTGTGAGGTGTGTTCCGTGTTCCGTGTTCCGTGGGGCGGAAGGCTTGAGGCGTGTTTCGTGTTCCGTGGGGCGGAGGGGCGTACTGGTTCAGGAATAGAATAGGCCCAGTCGCTTGCGAATGGCCCGGCCGACGAGCTTGCCCAGGTGCCGGGGATAGATGCGCTGCTGGTAGGTGACGCGCACCGTCCAGGGCGCGTCGCCGTCATTGCGCATGCTGTGCTCGATGCCGGCCGGGATGAAGACGCACTTGCCCACTTCGCCCGACACCGGCCGACCATCGACGATGAATGTGCCCTGCCCGCCAATGACATCGAACAGTTCGTGGGCGTTTTCGTGGCGATGGGGGGAGATGAGGGCGCCGGGCGGCAGCACCACCAGGTCGGCCGTCGTTTCCTCGTGGCGATAGAGGTTGACATGATGCACGCCATAGAGGTGCGGCGGCTGGTAGGATTTGATGTTGAGTTGGCCGAAGTCTTCCATGGGGCGGGGATCAGTAATCAGTTATCAGTGGTCAGTGGTCAGGGGGCTGCAGTTCCAAGTTGATTGTTGACCGTTGATTGTTGACTGTTGATGGTTAGCAGGTAGTGCGGATCATCAGCAGGCAGGTGGTGGGCTGGAGCAAGCAGGATCAGAAAGGGCAGGGCGATGGCGTTGACCGGGCAGACATCCTCGCAGGCCGTGCAGTAGGTGCAAAGGTCGGGATAGCGCAGATAGGCCTTCTCGTGGGCCTGATCCAGGGCATGGGTTGGGCAGATGTCCACACAGCGCCGGCAGCCGGTACATAGATTCTGATCGATGGAGGGCAATGGGTCTGGATTCATGATCAAGCCTGTCCTGCAGCCAGGCGCGCTTTCGCCCACCGGGTGAGACCGATCATGGCACAAATCGAGGGCGAACGCTGCGACTTTAGTCACATCCGGGCGGGAATTTTCGAAATTCGGCCCACGTTGCAGGCGTTTGCGTCGCCGCTGGGCCTTGTGCTATAGTCCCGCCCGCAGCGAATCCAATAGATGCGCCGGTTGCACCCAACCGGCGGAGTCTTCTTATCCAGAGAGGCGGAGGGCCCGGCCCGATGAAGCCTCGGCAACCAGGATGACCATCCCAGGTGCCAATGCCGGCAGATTTTTCTGGACGATGAGAGGGCGCACCCAGCCAGCCGCGGGCCTCTTGTCGAGGCCCGTTTTTGTTTGATCAGACCCTTTCGACCAGACCCTAAAGGTTTTCAAAACCTTTAGGGTCTGGCATCCACCCCTCAAGGTTCCCCACCATCATGCCAACCGGCCCCAGCACACGGGCGCTTCATGCCGGCGCCACTCGCGACCACGCCCACCACAGCCTCACCCCGCCCATCGTTCAGGCGGCCACCTACACCTTCGCCGACACCGCCGACCTGATCGAATTCATGGACGAGCGCATGTTCGTCGAAAAGCCGGTGCGCCAGGACTACGGCCGCTACGGCAACCCGACGGTGCGGGCGGTGGAGGCGCGGCTGGCGGCGTTGGAGGGCGGCGATGACGCCATCCTGCTCAGCTCAGGCATGGCCGCAGTCACCACCGCCCTACTGATCCTGCTTTCGGCCGGCGACCATCTCATCATCACCTCCGACAGCTACCACCGCACCCGCACCTTCGCCAACCGTGTGCTGCATCGCTTTGGCATCAACTGCACCTCGGTGGCGCCCGGCGATCTGGCCGCCATCGAGGCCAGCATCCACCCCAACACCCGCCTCATCGTCTCCGAGACGCCCACCAATCCCTTTTTGCGCTGCCTCGATCTGGCGGTGCTGGCCGAGATCGGGCGGCGCCGAGGGGTGCGGACACTGATCGACAGCACCTTCGCCACCCCGCTCAACCAGCGGCCGTTGGAACTGGGCATCGACCTGGTCATCCACAGCGCCACCAAGTACCTGGCCGGGCACAACGACCTTATGGCCGGGGTGATCGTGGGCCGCGGCGGGCTGACCGTGCCGCTGCGCGAGGCGCAATCGATGTTCGGGGCGGTGCTGGACCCGGCCACAGCCTTCCAGGTGGGGCGGGGCTTGCAGACGCTGGGGCTGCGGGTCGCGCGGCAGAACGCCAACGGTCTGGCCATCGCCCGCTATCTGGAAAGCCACCCCAAGATCCGGCGCGTCTGGTATCCCGGCCTGGAATCGCACCCCGACCATGCCATCGCCTGCCGCCAAATGAGCGGCTTTGGCGGCGTGGTCAGCTTCGAGATCGAAGGCGATGGCGCCGCCGCCGGCCGCTTCATTGACGCCCTGCGCCTGCCCCACATCGCGCCCTCGTTGGGCGGCGTCGACAGCCTGATCGAGCAGCCGGCCCTGATGTCCTATTACGACACTGACCCCGAAATCCGCCTGGGATTGGGCATCCGCGACGAGTTGGTGCGCTTTGCCATCGGCATCGAGGAGGCGGAGGATTTGATTGCGGATTTGGAGCAGGGGTTGGCGCGGGTGTGAGGGAAGAACTATGGCAAGGCCTTGCCGCCTTGCCACATCCTTTATATGATCTCACCAACTCCTGCCATACCTGCATTGGCAAGTGAAGTTCCAAGCGATAGTTAACGTCTGTGTTGAACTGATGGAAACCACAGGGATGGTTCCTGTCCATCCGGACGCCACGCCCAGAGTTCGAGACCGTAAGTCGGGCTGTAAGCACTGAAATAAAGGGCTGAAGAGGTCGAGATCAGAGCAAGGGGTGAGCTTGAGTACTGTCGAAGGTACAGATCATTCAGGAGACGGGTGCCTTCTGTCGTGCCATCACTTGTCCAGAGTTCATAACCAGTCTCCTCTGCGCCCGCGGCAAAGTAGAAGGCTCCATCGAAAGCTATGGTCCTTGTTGGATTAGATCCCAGCGGCCCTGGACTGATATCCTTGAGAATAGAAGTTCCCGGGCCGGTACCGTCGCTTTTCCAGATCTCATATCCATAAAGCGAGTGAAAAGCGCTGAATACCAGGGTATCTCCAACATACGCGAAATTGCGCGGTTCGAGCGGAGCGTCCGGCCCGGAGGCCACTACTACCGTATTCGCTTCTGTCCCGTCACTCCGCCATAGAACCGCGCCAACCTCATTTTGGTCACCCGCCGAAACAATAAGTGTGCCCGCGAAGTCAAAAAAGGCGCGAGGGAAGCTGCTATCCTTGCCGGGTCTTAAGTCCTTGACCAGCTTTGTGCCATCCTTTGTGCCATCGCTATGCCACAGCTCATAACCGTACTCTTCGCTGTAGCCCACAAAGAACAACTGACTACCGACGGCCAAAGGCGGGGGACCCCCAACATATCCACCTTCTGCTATAGCCTTTATCAAGACCGTGCCTAACTCCGTGCCATCGCTTCGCCACAAACCGGCGCCATTGATAGGGTCATTCGCCCAAAAAAACAAGGTACCTTCGACATCCGTTAAGTTCCATGGTAAAGAATGCCAGCTGCCCGGGTTGATATCCTTGACGAGGATCGTGCCGGCTTCTGTGCCGTCTGTCTTCCAAAGCTCGCGACCCGTTGAAGGTTGCTCTGCATCGAAGAACACCTGGTTCCCCACTGCCGTAAGGTCTCTTGGTTCATAAAGGGCGAAGTCCTTGATCAGGTATGGAGTTTCCGTTACTTGATCGATGGCCCAGATAGCATTTTGGACAACGAAATAGGGCTTTGTTCCCGCAATAACCATTTCCTTGGCCATGGATGGCAGATCAAGGCGCTTGGGCGCGGCGGTGCCCTCCGTTTGCCATATTCCAGGTTGATTCTGTAAGTCACTATGAACCTGGAAAAACAACACAGCATCTGATGCGACTATACCGGAAGCCCCAGAACTGCCAGGATCAAGTCTAATGCCTCGTACAGGGCGCGTGCCCGCTTCCGATCCGTCACTGACCCACAGATCGCGTTTGTAATCAACCATGGCTGAGAAAAACACCTTTTCACCACTGGCTTCTAATTCCCGGGGACCCGAACCACCGCCCGGCCAAATGTCTTTCACCAATACTGTGCCCTCCTCGGTGCCGTCACTCTTCCACAATTCAGAAGACGTGCTTGGAGCATAAGCAGAGAAGAACAGAGCTTCACTCGTTGGGGTCAAACCGGTTGGTGAACTATCTCCACCCGGATTGATGTTTTTGACCATGTAAGTGCCCGCCTCACTGCCATCACTCCTCCACAATTCTTGGCCAATACCAAAACCAGTGCTGCCGGCCGAGAAGAACAGTAGACCTTTGAATTCCGTGAACTCACGAATGTTCGAACCGAAACTGCCTCCAATGTTTTTCACCAATGTGGTTCCCTCAATGGTGCCATCGCTTTTCCACAACTCGCCAGCCGGATCAAAGGTAGCTATGAAAACTTGACTTCCCACTCGCTGTAATTCGTGGACATCACCAAAGAATGTTCGCAAGAGAATGGTGCCAGCGTCTGTACCATCGCTAACCCACAGTGTGCGCTTTCCCACCACGAAAAACACCCTGTTTTCCATTGAAATCAACATCTCGGGTTCAGAACTTGGTGCACCTGGGGAGACATCCTTCACCAGAAAAGTTTCATCAGGAGTTCCATCACTCCGCCACAGCTCAACACCGTGCGTCCCGTCGTTCGCACTGAAGTACAGAATCCCGGCGGCATTCACGAGATGGGAGGGAGAAGAGAAGGAAAAGCCCGGACGAATGTCCTTCACCTGAAACGTTCCCGACGCGGTGCCATCGCTTCGCCATAGTTCTCGACCCGATGTGGCAGTCGAACCACTGAAATACAGCGTGCTGTTTGCCACGGTGAGTTCATCCGGATCCAAATCGTAGAAATCATGGACGATAGTCACCGGCCTTGTGCCCGGGATTGTGCCATCACTCACCCATAATTGCCTCCCTGTGCTGGTTGTGTAGGCGCTAAAGAAAACGCTGCCATTGAACATGGTAAAGTCATCAGGGCTGGAATGATTAGGCCCTGGATCGATATCCTCAATCATGCGTGTCTGGGTCGCCGAACCATCACTTATCCACAATTCCTTGCCGCTACTACTTTCGTAGCCGCGAAAGAAGACAACATCATCCAGCGCGAAGATGGATTCGGGTGCCAGTTCGGATCGTCTCGGGATTTGATTCAGGTCGGCCACCAGAAACGGGACAGGTGGATAAGCCCGGACGGAAACAACGCAAACTAAACCAACACAAGCAAACACTAACAGAACCCCTGCAAGCCTGGAGCGCATATCAATTCCTACCGGTTAGCGAAGAACGATATTCCTTCGAAAAACGAAATCCTTCCAGAATTAAACCATCACCAAAGCTACCTTGTCCAGTCAAATCGATGCCAAGATGTCCATAGTTTCGCGGCAACGGCCAGACGAAAACCGCACGGTGGTGGGCTTTCTCCAAGCCAGTAGAAAGAACCCCATGGGACGCGTTAATTCTTGGCAAGAGGTCTATCCGCCTCGCTATCCGTGAATCGGTTCCACCAACCCAAACCCACAATGCGGGCAGAAACGCTGCCTTCGTCCCACCTTCTTCTGGCAGTTGGGGCAGCGCCGGGCCAAACGCCGCGGCGCCGGCAGGGAGGGCCGGCCCTCCCTGGGCCGCGGCTTGGGCAGGAAAGCCGCGGCGCGGGCCTTGCCTTCGGCCAGGGCTTCGGCATACAGCGCCTTCATGCGCGCGGACGATAGCTCAGTCCCATGCGCATACCAGTTGTAGACGGCATGCCCCGTGACATAGGTGCCGGCATAGGCGATGGCGATCTTGGGGACCAGCCCGACGCCGGGGATGAAACCGACCAGGGTGCGGGCCACCTGCCGCCAGATGAACCCGGCCCCCACCACGCCCACCACCGGCCCCACCAACTCCCGCGCCGTGCCGTTGTGCCCCAGCGCCAGTGCCAACCTGTAGCTCAGCAAGACCTGGTTCTTGGTCAGCACCACCATATCCGCCACCGAGAGCGGGAGGCCCAGGACAGGCATCAGCTCGGCCACGCCCGTGCCGGCAGCAAAGCTGGCATTGGCGTAGCAACTCTCATTGATCAGGCGAATGGATACGGTCGGGCGCAGGGCGGGCAGGTGATGCGCCAGGGCCACGTGCCGGTCGGGGAAAAGCCGCAGGAGCGCCGGGATCAGTTCGGCTTCCAGCGGCTGGGTGGCGGCGGCATCCACCACTACGTCGGCGTCCGCCTGCCAAAAGCGGCGGTCGGCAGGCGGCGCGCCTGTGCTATGGCGCGGCAAGATATGGGCAACAACGATGGGCAGATTGGCTTTGGCCGCCCGCAGGCGTTCGATGACCTGCTGCTCGTTGCTTACGTCCGCCCGGTCGGCAGGAACCACCACCAGCGCCAGGTCGGCGCCGCCGGCTTCGGCCAGGGCTTCATCGCTGGCAGGCAACGGATAGGCCCACAGTGTCTGCCCTTGCGCCGTACTCAGCGCGGGATGGGTTTCCAGACGCTGTTTGTAGGGGTCGGTGCGCAACACATCCGCCAGCCAGTACATCGCCTCCTTGTCGCTGCCGATCAGGGCCAGACGAAAAGGCGTCTGTACTTGCTGGCGGATGGCCCCAGCGTCGATCTCGGTGATGGTGGACCAGATGACGCTGAGTAGGTTAGCCCGACTCATGGGTTAGGAATTGCGAAATTCGGATTGCGAAATGGATCGATCACGAATGGCACGAATGGAGCCAGTTATCAGTCGTCAGTCGTCAGTCGTCAGTCATCAGTCATCAGTCATCAGTCATCAGTCATCAGTCATCAGTCATCAGTTACCACCTGCGACCTGCGATCCTTCGTTTCACTCAGGACAAGCTCTGCGACCTGCGATCCTTCGTTTCACTCAGGACAAGCTCTGCGACTTGCGACTTGCGACCTGCCACTTGCGACTTGCGACCTGCCACTTGCGACCTGCCACTTGCGACCTGCCACTTGCGACTTGCGACTTGCCACTTGCGACTTGCCACTTGCGATCCTTCGTTTCACTCAGGACAGGCTCTGCGACCTGCCACTTGCGACTTGTGACCTCAATACCGCCGATCGCGTCGCTCTGGGCGGTCGCCGCGCCCGCCATCGCGCCCGCTATCGCGGCGGCCACGGTCTGGGCCGCCGCGGTCGGAACCACCGCGGTCGGGGCCACTGCGGCGGTCGCGACCCTTGCGGTCGCGCTCCATCGCTTCTTCGGCGGTCAGGCCCTCTAGCACGGCCTGGCGGCTGAGGCGAATCTTGCCGGTTTCGCCTTCGATGTCGATCACCATGACCGTGATCTCGTCGCCCATCTGCACCACATCCTCCACCTTGCCCACGCGGTAGTCGGCCAGTTGCGAGATGTGCACCATGCCATCGATGCCGGGCAGGATCTCGACGAAGCAGCCGTAGGCCTCGATGCGCACCACTTTGCCGGTGTAGATGGCGCCGATCTTGGCGCTGGCGGTCATGGCATTGATCTCTTCTAATGCCTTCTCGGCTTCGACGCCGCCGGCGACGAACACCGTGCCGTCTTCTTCGATATCGATCTTGACCTTGTAATCGGCCTGCAAGCGGCGCACGTTCTTGCCGCCGGGGCCGATGATCTTGCCGATCTTTTCGGGGTCGATGCGGGTGCTGAGGATGCGCGGGGCATGCTTCGACAGGCTGGGCCGCGGCTCCGGCAGGACATCCAACATCTTGCCCAGGATGAACATGCGGCCTTCACGGGCCTGAGACAGGGCGTTTTCCAGCAGGTTGTAGCTCAAGCCCTTGATCTTGATGTCCATCTGCAGGGCGGTGATGCCCTTCTCACTACCGGCGACCTTGAAATCCATGTCGCCCAGGTGGTCTTCCATGCCCTGGATGTCAGACAGCACCACAAAACGGCTGCCGGGCTGGGTCACGTCGCCTTCGCTGATCAGGCCCATAGCGATGCCCGCCACCGGCGCCGAGATCGGCACCCCGGCATCCATCAGGGCCAGGGTGCTGCCGCAGACCGAGGCCATCGAAGTCGAGCCGTTGGAGGCCAGACACTCGGACACCAGCCGCAGCGTGTAGGGGAAGGCTTCCTGGCTGGGGATCACCGGCTCCAGCGCTCGCTCGGCCAGGGCGCCGTGCCCGATCTCGCGGCGCTTGGGGCCGCGGCTGGGCCAGGTCTCGCCGGTCGAGAAGGGCGGGAAGTTGTAGTGGTGCAGATAGCGTTTGGTGTCTTCGGGCAGCAGGCTGTCCAGGGTCTGCGCCTCGCTGGGCGCGCCCAGGGTGGCGATGGTGAGGATCTGCGTCTCGCCGCGGGTGAACAGCCCGGTGCCGTGCGTGCGGGGCAGGACATTGACCGCGCAGGAGATGGGGCGGATCTGCTGCGGGTTGCGGCCGTCGGGGCGTTCGCCCGTATCGAGGATGCGGGTGCGCACGGCCTTCTTGAGGACGCTCTCGAAGACGGTGTTCATGTCCAGGGCCGAATACGATTCGCCCAATTGGGCCACCATCTCGGCCCGCACGGCATCCAGGGCGGCGGCGCGCGCTTCTTTGCCCATGGCGGCGCCGATGATCTCGTGGACGCGGGTTTTGACCAGGTCGGTGACGGCTGCGACGCTCTCCGGCGCCGGTTCGTAAATGGAGACCGAGCGTTTGGCCTTGCCCACGGCCGCCCGCATCTCGTGCTGCAATTGGATCGAAGCCTGCAAGGCGGCGTGGCCGACGCGCATCGCTTCCAGCATCATGAACTCGGGCAGTTCGTTGGCCCCGGCCTCGACCATGAGGATGCCATCGGCCGTGCCGCCCAGCCGCAGGTCGAGCAGGCTGCGCGCCATCTGCGAGAAGCTGGGGTTGATGACGTATTGGTTATCGACATAGCCCACGCGCACCGCGCCCACCGGCCCGTCCCAGGGGATGTCGGAGATCATCAGCGCCGCCGAGGCGGCGTTGATGGCCAGGATGTCGAGCGGGTTCTCGTCGTCGGCGCTGAGGGCGGTGCAGATGATCTGCACTTCGTTGCGAAAGCCGTCCGAGAACAGGGGGCGGAGGGGGCGGTCGATGAGGCGGCTGGTGAGGATGGCCTCGGAGGTGGGGCGACCCTCGCGGCGGAAGAAACTGCCGGGGATGCGGCCAGCCGCATAAAGTCGCTCCTCGAAGTCGACGCTGAGGGGGAAGAAATCGGCTTCGGCTTTGGCGGTGCTGGAGGCCGTGGCCGTGGCCAGCACGACCGATTCGCCTGACGAGGCCACGACGGCGCCGCCGGCCAGCTTGGCCAGATCGCCGGTTTCGAAGGACACGGTCTTGTCGCCAATGACCGTGCTGAAGAGATTGGATTGTCGATAGCTATTCATGAGCTTGCCTTGTGTGATGATTGCCCCCGTCAGATGCAGCTGCCCAATGGCTTTGGGCGGAGCGGCCGGGCCGAAACGAAGCGTTCATGGCCCGCGCCCTGCCGCCGTTCACCCTGCCATCGGCCGGCTGTTGCCCTCCCTACACAAGGCCAGGGACTGGAAACTGCGTCGCACCAGGGCGGTGCGGCGCACTTGCCAATTCCTGCTCCTTGTCGTCGTCGAGAAGGGCGCGGCGCCGGTGATAGATGGCTGGCCGGCAGCGCAGGCGATGGGAGCCTGGTTGGATGACGAAAGGGAAAGATGAGGTTGTTTGCAGATAAAAGAAACGAGCAGAGGCTCCGTTTTGGTCGCCTCTACTCGTTTCCCTTCTCTGCGTCGAGATTACTTCCGCAGACCCAGTCGCTGGATCAGCTCCTGGTAACGTTGATTGTCCTTGTTTTTGAGATAAGCCAGGTGGCGGCGGCGTTGCCCGACCAGCTTGAGCAAACCCCGGCGTGAGGCTTCGTCCTGTTTGTGCAGCTTCAGATGGTCGATCAGTTGGTTGATGCGGTTGGTCAGGAGGGCCACCTGGACTTCGGGCGAGCCGGTGTCCTGGGCGTGGAGATGGTACTGCTGAATGATCGCTTGCTTCTCGGCAACACTGAGTGACACGGAAAAGATTCTCCTTTGCAGAGCCGGAACATCGCTGGCCGTTCGCCGGGCGCATGTTCCAGCCGAAGATAAGTTGTAACCACCAGGTCGGTGTAAAGGTCTTTTGGGGCCAGTCAGAAATGATACCACGAAACCCGAAGCGAACCCAAATCAGGGATTCGATGCGGAAGATCACCCGATCTTCCGCATCGAATCCCCGCCGCCTCCGGCCTGGGCGGCTTTCAGATGCGCCCGAACTGCTTCTCCAACTGGGCGGCGCTGAAATGGAGGACGGTGGGCCGGCCGTGCGGGCAGGTGCGGGGGTTGGCGCAGGCTTCCAGCTGGCGCAGCAACTCGCGCTGCTCGGCCAGCGAGAGCACCTGCCCGGCCTTGATCGCCAGGCGCTTGCAGATGATCTTGACCAGCTCATCCTCGCAGCCCTGCCCCACCAGATCATCATACTGGCCCAGGTTTTCGGCCACCTCTTGCAACAATCGCTGCGGGTCTTGCCGGCCCATGAAGGCGGGGACGGCGCGCAGCAGATAGCTCCCGGCCCCGAACGGCTCGATCTCGAAGCCGCTCTGCTGCAAGGTGGGCAGGTGGTCGGCGATGAGACCCGCCAGTTGGCCGCCCATTTCGATGGGCAGGGGTTCCAGGAGTTGTTGGCGGGGCACCGGCCGGCGCTCGGCTTCGACGATCTGTTCGTAGAGGATGCGTTCGTGGGCGGCGTGTTGGTCGATCAAGAAGAGGCCGCCGGGGCCTTCGGCCACCAGCCAGGCGGCAGCCACCTGGCCGACGGGTCGCAGGGGCGGGAGGGCGGCGGGGGCAAAGGAGGCGGGGACGACGGGCGGCGCCGGGTCGAGGGCGTCCTCCTGCCCGGCGAGGATGGGGGCGTCGTCGGGCGCCAGGCTGTGGCGGTAGAGGTCCATGGCCATCTGCCCGCGAGGGGCGTCGGGCTGGCCAGCCTGGACGAGGGCGTCGCGGCGCTGCGCCCAGCCGGGCTGGGCGGCCCAACCGGGTTGGGCGGCCCAACCGGCCGGAGCTGATGGCGTCAGGCTGGCGACGGGGGCGGCGTCGACCAGGGTGCGGTGCACGGCCCGCTGCACGGCGCGGAAGATGAGCGAGGCGTCGCGGAAGCGGACTTCGGCTTTGGCCGGGTGGACGTTGACATCCACCTGTTCGGGCGGGAGGGTGACGAAGACGAGGGCCAGGGGGAAGCGGTCGCCGGGGAGGAGGGTGTGGTAGGCCTGGATGACGGCGAAGGTGAGGTTGCGGTCCTGGATGGCGCGGCGATTGACGAAGATCTCGATGGCGCTGCGGTTGGCGCGGTGGAGGCTGGGTTCGCTGATGAAGCCGCCCACCTGGATGCCGGGCGCGGCCGGGTCATCGTCGGGCAGGATGGCCAGCATCTGGCGGGCGATGGCGGCGTCGAAGACCTTGATCAGCACCTGGGCGGGGTCGCCATTGCCCGGCGACTGGAAGACCAGTCGGCCCTCGGCCAGGTAGCTGAAGCGGACGTGCGGGTAGGCCAGGGCGTAGCGGCTGACGATGCGGGAGATGTGCCCGGCCTCGGTGGCGTCGGAGCGGAGGAATTTGAGCCGGGCGGGGGTGTTCCAGAACAGGTGCTCGACGCTGATGCTGGTTCCGGGGGGCGAGCCGATGGCGCGCTCGCCGGCCAGCCGGCCGCCTTCCAGCCGCAACTCGATGCCGGCGGCCTCGGCGGCGGCGCGGGTGACGAGTGTGAACTGGCTGACGGCGCTGATGGCGGCCAGGGCTTCGCCGCGGAAGCCGAGGGTGGCGATGTGTTCCAGGTCGTCGGCGCTTTGGAGTTTGCTGGTGGCGTGGCGCTGGACGGCCAGGGCGGCTTCGGCGGCGGGGATGCCGCTGCCGTTGTCGATGACGCGCACCAGCCCCCGCCCGCCCTCGCGCGCTTCCACCCGGATGTCGGTGGCGCCGGCGTCCAGGCTGTTCTCGATCAGTTCTTTGGCGACGGAGGCAGGGCGCTCGACGACTTCGCCAGCGGCGATTTTGTCGGCGACGTCAGGGGCGAGGAGGCGGATGGGCATGGGGGGGGATTATAGCATGGGCGGGGCCCCTGCTCACATCCCAACAAAGATTTGATCTGGAGCAATTTCTGGCTACAATATAGCCAGAAATTGCTCGTTGACGACACTCACTTCACCCCGGAGGAGACAGCATCTTGCGTTATGAAATCATCTTTGCTCCACAAGCCGAAGAAGACTTGCTAGACTTGCGCGCCAATGAGCGCGGTGAAGTCTTGGATGCTATCGAGACTCATCTCCGCTACGAACCAGAAAAAGTCAGCAAGAGCCGTATCAAGCGCTTGGAGGGGCTTGAATGGCCGCAGTATCGGCTACGGATCGGTGATATTCGAGCGTTTTACGATGTGTTCTATGTTCGTGCGGGCGGTGTTGTTGAGATACTTGTCGTTCGAGAGAAAACCGAAGCTATGAAATGGCTTGCAGACTATGGGAGAAAGACGGATGATTCAGATTCCGCTTAACCAAGTGAAAGATGACCTCTCACGCTACTTGCGGATGGCCGAAAAAGAGGATGTCATTATCACCCGCCATGGCATCCCCGCTGGCGTCTTGATCGGTTTCGAGGATCCAGAAGCCTGGTGGGAGGAGTTGCTGTTGCGTGATCCGCGTTTCAGCGCGCGGGTGGCTCAGGCGCGCAGCAGTCTACGCGCTGGGCAGGGCATTAGCATCGAGCGGTTGCGCGAGAAGCACAACATCCAGCCGGAGACGGCCAGGGTGGAGGAGTAAAGAGTGACTGCTACCGCCAGCAGGAAACCTTGGATCGGATTTTCCAAATGCCTGTGCCGACCTCCCTGGAATGGCGCGATATCGAGGCGCTCTTTCTTGTGTTAGGCGCACGCACGGTGGAAGGAAGCGGCTCACGCGTACGTTTCGAGTTGATGGGCGTAGATGACCGGCTGGACTACGGCGAAACGCGCTGGGTCACGCTCGGCGTGTTGCACGGGAAAGTGGTGGTCATCGTGCCTACCGAAAGTGAAGACGAGATTCATGTCATTTCCATGCGTGAGGCCGACAAAGATGAGCAACTCCTATTCTTCCGCAACCTCTGACGAGATCGAGATGGACGATTACCCCAAGGTCACGCAAGCTGACCTGGATCGGGCGACCTTTCGCGTCAACCTCAAGCCCACCCCGCGTAAACGGCGCGTGACCATGTTGCTGGACACCGGTTTGGTGGAGTACTTCAAAGCACAAGCTGGCGAACGTGGCTATCAAACCTTGATCAACGAAACTCTCCGACAAGCTGTGGAAGGTGACGAGCTGGAAGAAAGGCTACGACGCATTATTCGCGAGGAAATCCAGCGCGAGGCTGTGTTGGCAGGGGCGTAACTGACAGTTCCCAAACAGTCACGTCGTTTGGTTGCGGGAATGCCGCAGGTAAGGTGGCACGGTTCGCCGTCATGGGCGGCGTTCGTCGCTTTTTGGGGCCTGCAACTTGCGCCCCTATCCACTCAACACCCTGGTTTCTCCCGTCCAAAGGGGTGCACCTGACCCTTTCGCCGTCAAAGCCACCGGCCGGCGCATATTTTCGCTTCAAACTGTGATATAATAGCCCCGCAAGATGATGTTCTGTTGTTCTCAGCAAGCCGGGATGGTCGGCTGTGGTTAACTGGCAGCGTTTCACTCCTACCGATTTTGAGTACGACTTCGAGCGCGATGAGTTGGCTGCCCATCATGTATCGTTCGGTGAGGCGGTCGAGTGCTTCTTCGCTGACTTCGAGGTGCGACGCAACAAGTCGTACCGTGATCGCTACCAACTGCTGGGACACACCATCGGCGGACGATCGCTCAAGATCATCTTTCAACTCAAACCAGGCAATACCGTGCGCATCATTACTGGATGGGATGTATGAGTCCGCGAAGCAAAATGACCAAACAGTTATCCGAGCAAGAGATTGACCAGACCGTGGTTGCGCAGGCCACCGATGATGCGGCCTGGGAAGCGCCCGTGCGTGTCATCAGAACCGCACCCGCCTCGCTCGCGCTTCCTGCCGAGTTAGCTGCACGAGCGGCGTTTCTAGCGCAGTTGCACCGTACTCCCAACGTTGAGGATTGGTTGCGACGCGTGATCCAAGAACGCGTTGAACTCGAAGAAGCGGCCTTTGTCGGCATCAAACGCAGTCTGGCCGCGCGGGCGAGCTAAAGTCCGTGGCGGCAGTAGGCAACCTATCCTGTTGGGCAGTGGGTTGCGCCGTGGGTGGTCAGCACGGTTCGTCATCCTGGGCGGCGTTCGTCGTTGGGTGGGTCTGGCGCCTGGGCCTGGCCCAACACAGCATTCTCAGAAACCATCCCTGCCCCACCCGCGCCAGCCGCAGAAAACCCGCTCTGCTCCCCCCATTTTTGAAGCCACGCAGCCCAACTCGGCCCACTTTCCTACGAAAGGAACATGCAATGTCGAAAGTTATCGCAATCATGTCCATGTCGCTCGACGGTTTCGTTGCCGACTTCAACGATGGCGTGGCCGAAGTGTTCGACTGGTACTTCAGCTCGGGGGACGTCGAGTTTCAGGCTGGAGGGGCAGACCCCATGACCTTCAAGGTGTCAGGGAGCAGCGCCGAGCACCTTCGCGGTCTCTGGTCTGAACTCGGAGCCGTGCTCACAGGTAGACGCACCTTTGACAAAGCCCATGGCTGGGGCGGCAATCACGCGTGGGGACCAGCATTCGTGGTGACCCACCACATTCCCAACGGATGGCCGCGACCGAACTCGACCGTCCACTTCGTGACCGACGGCATCGAAAGCGCCGTGAGGCAAGCCAAAGCCGCCGCAGGCGGGAAGTCCGTTGGGGTCCACGGCGCTGACACTATCCAGCAGTTGCTGAATGCTGGTCTCCTCGACGAAATCAGCGTCGACATAGCGGCGGTTCTTCTTGGCTCGGGAGTTCGACTCTTTGACCGCCTCGCCGCCACGCCCGCCGTCCTCGGCAACCCGACGGTGATCGCGGGTGTCGGGGTTACACACCTACGCTACCCGGTACGCAAGGCGTAGTCGCGAGGGAGCAAACGATGCTTTCCAAAAGCAACGCACCGCCCAACAACGGCATGAACCTGACTTGCTCCTCGCAAGTGGGTTATGCCGACCGTTGGGCTATGAGAACGAGGGCGAGGGCGGGCGCTCTTGACGCAGGGAGAGGGTGTGCTTTAATGGCGTGCAGAGCGGTATCGTAAGTCCTGGAGAGGCTGGGTGTTCGCAGAACACCCCACTCCGTCAATGCGACGGTGGTTATCGGCCCCCAGGCAGAGCCGCTATTTTTTTTGCGCTCATCGTGGCGTCAGGGTCTTCAACGGAGGCAGGGCGCTCGACGACTTCACCGGCGGCGATCTTGTCGGCGACGTCAGGGGCGAGGAGGCGGATGGGCAGGGGGGGGATGATAGCATGGGCGGGGCCACAAAAATAGCTCATTCCCCCCCTTTCCGCTATAATAAACCGTTTCACCCATCCCTCCCCGACCTTCCCCAAGCAACCTTATGGCGGACGACCTCCTCGAACAAAACCCCACTCCCACGGCCCACACGCCTCCCGCCGACGGCGCCGACAGCGCCAACGGCAACGGCGCCAACGAGTGGGACGGCAACGACGGCGCCGCCGCTGCCGGCGTCGACCCCGACCATATCGGCCTCGTCCGGCCCATCGATATCCAGGACGAGATGCGCGTGTCCTATCTGGACTACGCCATGAGCGTCATCGTCGCCCGCGCCCTGCCCGACGCCCGCGATGGCCTCAAGCCCGTGCACCGCCGCATCCTCTACGCCATGCACGATATGGGCCTGCACTACAACAAGGCCCACAAAAAGAGCGCCCGCATCGTCGGCGAGGTGCTGGGGAAGTACCATCCGCACGGCGACACCGCCGTCTACGATGCCATGGTGCGCATGGCCCAGGATTTCAGCCTGCGCTATCCGCTGGTCGATGGCCAGGGCAACTTCGGCTCGATCGACGGCGATAGCCCCGCCGCCATGCGCTACACCGAAGCCCGCCTGGCTCGGCTGGCCAACGAACTGCTGGATGACATCGAAAAGGACACCGTCGATTGGGCCGGGAACTTCGACGACTCGCTCAAGGAGCCGCTCGTCTTGCCCGCCCGCCTGCCCAACCTGCTGCTCAATGGCGCCAGCGGCATCGCCGTAGGCATGGCCACCAACCTCCCGCCCCACAACCTGGGCGAGGTCTGCGACGCCATCGCCTATCTCATCGACCGCTGGGACGAGCGCGACGAGGTGACGGTCGATGACCTCATGGGCTTCATCAAGGGGCCGGATTTCCCCACCGGGGCCATCATCCTGGGGCTGGAGGGCATCCGCCAGGCCTATAGCACCGGCCGGGGCCGGATCATCGTCCGGGCCAAGACGGCGATCGAGGAGATGCGCGGGGGCCGCTTCCGCATCATCGTCAGCGAGATCCCCTATCAGCTCAACAAGACCAACCTGATCGAACGCATGGCCGAACTGGCGCGCGAGGGCCGGCTGGAGGATATTTCCGACCTGCGCGATGAATCCGACCGCAAGGGCATGCGCATCGTCATCGAACTGAAGCGGGGGGCCGCGCCCAAGAAGGAACTGAACAAACTCTTCAAGTACACGCCCTTGCAGACGACCTTCGGCGTTACGAACCTGGCGCTGGTGAAGAACGAGCCGCGCATGTTGCCGCTCAAGCGCATGTTGCAGGTCTTCATCGAACACCGGGTCGAGGTCATCACCCGGCGGTCGATCTGGGAACTGGCCGAGGCCGAGCACCGGGCGCACATCCTGGAGGGGCTGCGCATCGCCCTGCAATTCCTGGATGAGGTGATCGCCACCATCCGCCAAAGCCCGACTGTGGATGCAGCCCGCGCGGCCTTGATGACCCGCTTCGGCCTGAGCGAAATCCAGGCCCAGGCCATCCTGGACATGCAACTCCGCCGTCTGGCGGCGCTGGAGCAACAGAAGATCGAGGACGAGTACAACGAATTGCTCGTCCGCATCCGCTACTTGCGCGACCTGCTGGAACACCCGGCCAAGATCCTGGCCCTGGTGAAGGACGATTCGCTGGCGCTGAAGGAGAAATTCGCCGACCCCCGCCGCACCGCCATCAGCCCGCAAGGCGTGGGCGAGTTCAGCGAGGAGGATTTGATCACCCAACAGGGTGTGATCGTCAGCCTGACGCAGGGCAACTACATCAAACGCACCGACGCCCGCGTCTTCCGTTCGCAGGCGCGGGGGGGCGTGGGTGTGCGCGGGATGGAGACAAAGGCCGAGGATGTGGTGGTCAAGGCTTTCTTCGCCCGCACGCTCGACACGGTGCTTTTCTTTACCAACAAGGGCCGGGTCTATTCCGAGCGCGCCTTCAACCTGCCCGAAGGCAGCCGCACGGCCAAGGGCGTACACATCAACAATGTCCTCAACCTTCAGGCCGACGAGTCGGTGACGGCGCTCATCCCCGTGCCCGGCTTCGCCGAATCGCAATACATCCTGCTCTGCACCCGCAAGGGGCGGATCAAGCGCATGGAATTGCGCGAGTTCGAGCGGGTGCGGGCGTCGGGCATCATCGCCTTTGGGCTGCCGGAGGATGACGAACTGGTGCGGGCCAAACTGACGCGCGGCAACACTGATGTGGTCATCATCACCCGCATGGGCAAAGGTCTGCGTTTTCATGAGGAGGCCATCCGCCCGATGGGCCGCACCGCCGCCGGGGTGATGGGCATCGACCTGGCCGAGGGCGACGCCGTGGCCGGGCTGGCCACCGTCAGCGGCGCGGCCGACGAGGAGCTGCTGGTTGTGACCGAGCAGGGCTGGGGCAAGCGCGTGGCCCTGGACGACCTGCCGGTGAAGGGCCGCTACACGCAGGGTGTGTGGATGACCGACCACAGCCGCGCCGACGAGACCGGGCCGGTGGTGGTGGCGCGGGCCATCTCGCCGGACGATGAAGTCACGTTCATGACCGTGAACGGGCTGGCCGTGCGCATGAGGGCGCGCGAGATCAGCCTGATCGGCCGGGCCGGGCGCGGGGTGCGCTGTCTGCGTTTGCAGGCCGGCGACCGGCTGGTGGCGGTGGCGCGGATGGTGGATGTGGCGGTCGAGAGCGACCACGACGAGCCGGACGCGCCCCCAGCCCAGCCGCAAAGCCCTGTGGCCGAAGAAGAGGCGCTTGCCACCGAGACGGCCCCCGCATCGCCATGACCCTCAGCCAACTTCTTGGCCGCCAGCCGGGTTTGCAGCTCGAGTTTCTGCCCCGGCTGGAGATGGAGCCGTTGCTGGAAACGATTGTCGCCCTGGCCAACAGCGAGGGCGGGCAGATCGTGGTCGGGGCTGACCCGGCCGGGCGGCTGGTGGGCGGTTTGCAGGTCGAAGACGCCGACGACGTGGTGCGGGCGGCGCTGGTGCAGATTCAGCCGCCGCTGCGGGTGGAGGTGGAGCCATACGAGTTGCCGCAGGGCACGATGCTGGTCTTTGCGGCCCCGCGCACGGGCGAATTGCACAGTCTGGCCGATGGCCGGGTGTTGGTGCGGCGCGGGGCGGCCAATCAGGTGCTGACCGGCGACGACCTGACCTTGCTGGCTGCCAGCCGCGGCAGCGGCGCCTTCGAGACCGAGGAGGTGGACGGGGCCAGTCTGGCCGATTTCGATATGGAGGTGGTGGCCGAGTATGTCGAACATCGCCGCCGCCGCCAGCCGCGCGCCTTCGTTGGCTCGACTGAATCCTTGCTCAAGCAGATCGGCGCCCTCAGTCCCAACGGCGTGGCATCGGTCATGGGGGTGCTGCTCTTTGGCCGCGAGCCGCAACTCTTCTTGCCGCAGGCCGGGCTGACGTTTGTCAAATTCGCTGGCAGCGACCGCCGCGAGGCCACCGGGCAGATCGGTTATGGCCGCCGCGAGGATGTGCAGGGGCCGCTGGCGCGGATCATCGAGCGGGCCTGGCAGGTGGTGTGGGAGGAGATGGCCAAGCAGTCGGTGGTGCGGGGGCTGGTGCGCGAGGAAGAAACCGAGTATCCGGCCACCGCCGTGCGCGAGGCGTTGGTGAATGCCGTGGCGCATCGCGATTATCACATCGGCGGGCGGCGCATCGAGGTGCTGATGTATCGCGACCGGCTGGAGGTCGCTTCGCCGGGCGGGCTGCCTGGCTACATCACCCTGCAAAACATCATCGACGAGCACTACAGCCGCAATCCCCGGCTGGTGAATGGGCTGCTGCAATGGGGCTATATCGAGGAGTTGGGGCTGGGTGTCGACAAGATGATCGAGTCGATGGTGGCGGCGGGGCATCCGCAACCCGAGTTCCGGGCGACGCCGCACTCGTTTGTGGTCACGCTGCGCAAGGGCCGCGAGCTGGGGCAGCCGGGGGCCAAACCGCAGTGGGAGCAGAACATGAACGAGCGGCAGATGCAGGCGCTGCAATTCGTCCAGCGCGAGGGCCGGATCAGCAACAAGGACTATCGCGACCTCTGCCCCACCGTCAGCGCCGAAACCCTGCGTCTGGACCTGGCCGACCTGGTGGATAAGGGCCTGTTGTTGAAAATTGGCGACAAGAAGGGGACGTACTATGTGCTCAAGCGCCGCGGCAGCACCTGACCACGCCTTTATCCCAAGTTTTATCCCAAACGGATTTGGGATAAATTGGCTTATCCGCGCAGCTTGCTCCAGGCGGGCTGCGTGGTATACTTGCCCCGTCTTCCCCTCATCCTTGTCTTGACGGAGCTTGCATGAGCCAACGTAGCTTCCAGGCCCGCCGCCGGCAGCAGCGCCCGCGTTCACCGTGGGCGGCGATGCTGATCCCATTCCTCGCCATCCTGATCACGTTCGGGCTGTTCTATGTGCTCGTGCGCACCCTGGGTGGAGGGGCCGCGCCCCCGCCGACGCCCATCGCGCCCCCTCCCACCGCCACCGAAGCCCCGGCGCCCACCCCCACGCCCGCTCTGGCGACGCCCACCGCCGAGCCAAGCCCGACCCCTGAACTCCCCACCCCCACCCCCCTGCCGGCCGGCCCGGACGTGTTGCGCGTCGGTGGCCAGGCGACCGTGAATGCCGAGACCGGTCTGCGGATGCGAGGCGGGCCGGGCACCAACTTTAACCCCGTCGCCACCCTGCCTGCTGGCGCCATCGTCGATGTCATCGGCGGACCGGAGCGGGCCGACACCTACACCTGGTGGCAGATTCGTTACAAGCAGCCCGATGGCAGCCAGATAGAGGGCTGGGCCGCGGGCGATTTCCTGGATCCGGGCGCGGGATAGAACCTTGTGTGGGCCGGGTTAACGACTAAAGTCGTTATTACGAGGAGCGATTGACATTCGTAGTAACGACTTCAGTCGTTCTTTGCCGCATAAACGACTGAAGTCGTTACTACGAGGAATGGGCAAAGCCCTACTTCTTGTCTTCCGGCAGGACGACGTTGAGCACGATGCTGACCACCGAAACGATCAGCGAACCCCAAAGGGCCGGTAAGAAACCAGTGACAGAGAAATCGAGGCCCAGGAGACGGGCGACGCTGCCGGTCAGCCACAGCATCAGGGCGTTGATGACGATGATGAACAGGCCCAATGTCAGGGCCACGAGCGGGCAGGTGAGGAAACTGACGACAGGTTTGATCAGGGCATTGACCAACCCAAAGATGAGCGCCACGAGCAGCAGGTCGGTGACGCCGCCGTAGTTGATGCCGTCGATGGCCCAGGCCGCGACGCCCAGGGCCACGGCGTTGATGACCAGACGGATGATGAGGTTTCGCATCGGACGCTGACTCCTTCACTCGACAAAGATCTCGACGCGCTCGCCTTGTTCCAGGTCTTCGACCTCGACGAGCTTGCCGGTGTGTCCCGCCCGCACTGCGGCGGCCAGTTGTTGGAAATCGATGCCTTCCTGGTCTTCGACAAAACGAGCGCCCATCTTCAGCCCGACGTTGACCAGGCCGGTGGGGATGTTGATGTTGACTTTGTCGCGGCCGCTGTTCAGGTCGGTGACGCGCACCCTGAACCAGCGCGGGGGAGTCGCCGGCGTGGGCGGAGCCGGGCTTTTGGGTGTGGGCGAGCCGGTCTCGCTCGCCCGCAAGGCATCCAGCAGGCGCACACCATCTTCGGCGCTGATTTTGCCGTCGCTGACAAGCTGGAGGATGCGCATGCGTTCTTCGGTCGTGGGCATTTGTGGTGCGTGATGCGTGGTGCGTGGTGCGTGGTGCGTGATGCGTGGTGCGTGGTGCGTGATGCGTGATGCGTGGTGCGTGGGGCGTGGGGCGTGGGGCGTGGGGCGTGGGGTGTGATGCGTGGGGCGTGATGCGTGATGCGTGGGGCGTGGGGCGTGATGCGTGGGGCGTGGGGCGTGGTGCGTGGTGCGTGATGCGTGATGCGTGATGCGTGGTGCGTGGTGCGTGGTGCGTAGGGAGATCAGTGGGGCATGTTTCGTAATTCATGCGAACAACCGGCGTCATGCCGACTCAACACGGAACCCGGAACACGGAACACGCAACACGCAACACGCAACACGCAACCCTTCACCGCTCGCTGAGTCTGCGGACGCGACGGCGCATGGTGAGCAGGGTGTAGGTGGGGCGCAGCCCGCAGCTTGCCAGAACGTCAGCGGCGTCGGGCTGATAATCGACGCTGGTGGCGATGACGGCGCGGTGCGGGTAGTCGCGCAGGCAGGCCAGGCCGTGCAGGGCCAGGGTTCGCTCCCAACAGCCGACCTCGGTGGGGAGAAGAAGTAGGTCGAGACGATGCTCGCCGCGCGGGCGGGAGTCGGCGTCAACCATCCCCAACAGCTCATCCGCCCGCCACAAACCGAGCCGCTGCCGAAAGCCCTGCCCGCTCATCCGGCCCCACAGCCGGGTGACGCCGGCATCGGTGAAGTGGCCGAGGTCGTTGTGCCGGCGGGCGTTCCACCAACGCGCCAGTTCGGGCATGGCTTGTCGGGCCAGATAGTGCACGGCCTGTTGGTCGCGATCCGAGAGCGGATGCAAGGCCACATCGGCGGGCAGCGGCGGCGGCGGCAGGTCGGGGACGGCGGCCGCCCGGTGATGAGTCTCGGCCAGGACCGGGGCGAAGCCCATGCGCTCGTAGAGGCCGCGGGCCACCTGGTTGTCGTGGCGCACCTGCAGGGTGGCCCACTCGCCGCCCCACTGACCGATGCGGTCGAGAGCGGCGTCCATCAGCCCGCGGGCGATGCCCCGACCGCGAAAGGCGCGGCGCACGGCCACATTGGCGATCATCCATCGCTGGCCGTAGGAATCGAGCTGCTGCAAGGTGATATTGCCAACGACCTCTCCCTCGGCCTCCCACACAAAGCCCCGAAAATAGCCGCCCATCTCCGCCCCCGGCGGGATCATCAGATACAGGAGCGGCCCCAGCCGGGCCATGGCCCGCAGTTCGCGCAGCGAAGCTCGCCCCGCCGCATCCAAATCATCGGCGAAAGCCTCGTCGATCAGATCGGCAATCGCACCCAAATCATTGTGGATGTCGATCTGTCGCAGCCCGCTGCGCCGCTGGATGGTGGGGGTGGCTTGCGTTGCGACCATCGTGCCTGGGAGGAAACCACGGAATCGGAAACGATGGCATTGTAGGGGATGGTTGGAACGGCGTCAAACAAAGCAAACACCTGTCAGGTGTTGTCCACCTGACAGGTGTGGGGGCGCTGGTCACATCGACCGGTACTCGGCGTCGGAAACATCTTCGTCGCCGGCCGGCCCCTGCTCCTGGGGTGGCGTTTCATCGGTGTTGGGCGCTGCCGCAGCCTGCGTGTAAAGATACTGGCCGATCTTCTGCGAGACCGTCAGCAACTCGTTGGCCGCGTTCTCGATGGCGGCGGCGTCTTCACCGGCGACGGCCTGGCGCGTTTGTTCGATCTGCGTCTCGATCTCCTGGCGCAACTCGGCCGGCAGGTTCTCGCCGGCCTCCTGCACGGCTTTCTCGGTCTGGAAGACCACGGCGTCGGCGCGGTTTCGGGCCTCGATCAACGTGCGCCGGGCTTCGTCATCGGCCCGATGCTCCTCGGCCTCGCGCACCATGCGCTGGATCTCGGCGTCGCTCAGACCCGAACTGGCCGTGATCTTGATCGACTGCTCGCGGCCGGTGGCCTTGTCCCTGGCGCCCACATGGAGGATGCCGTTGGCGTCGATGTCGAAGGTGACTTCGATCTGCGGCACCCCGCGCGGGGCCGGGGGGATGCCGGCCAGGATGAAATTGCCCAGTTTTTTGTTGTCTTTGGTCAGCGGCCGCTCACCCTGTGTGACCACAATCTCCACCTGCGTCTGGCCGTTGGCGGCGGTGGTGAAGAACTGGGTCTTCTTGGTGGGGATGGTGGTGTTGCGCTCGATCATCGGCGTGGCGACGCCGCCCAGGGTCTCGATGGCGAGGGTGAGCGGGGTGACATCGAGCAGGAGGATGTCCTTCACCTGGCCGCCCAACACACCCGCCTGGATGGCTGCGCCCACCGCCACAACCTCATCCGGGTTGACGCCTTTGTGCGGCTCGCGCCCGAAGAACTTGCGCACCGCCTCTTGCACCGCCGGCATACGTGTCATCCCGCCCACCAGCACCACGTCCTGGATCTCGGCCGGTTTCAGCCCGGCGTCTTCCAGCGCCTGGCGGCAGGGAGCGATGCTGCGCTCCACCAGGTCGGCGGTCAGTTGCTCCAGCTTGGCGCGGCTGAGTGTGATCACCAGGTGTTTGGGGCCGGTGGCGTCGGCGGTGATGTAGGGCAGGTTGATCTCGGTTTGCAGCACCGATGAAAGCTCGATCTTGGCCTTCTCACCCGCTTCCTTCAGCCGCTGCAAGGCCATGCGATCCTGGCGCAAGTCGATGCCGTGCTCGGTCTGGAAGATGTCGGCCAGCCAGTTGATGATGCGCTGGTCGAAATCATCGCCGCCCAGGAAGGTGTCGCCGTTGGTGCTCAGCACCTCGAAGACGCCGTCGCCGACATCGAGGATAGAGATGTCGAAGGTGCCGCCGCCCAGGTCATAGACGGCGATCCTGCCTTCGCCCTTCTTGTCCAGGCCATAGGCCAGGGCCGAAGCGGTTGGCTCGTTGATGATCCGCTGGACATCCAGGCCGGCGATCTTACCGGCGTCTTTGGTGGCCTGGCGTTGGGCGTCGTTGAAATAGGCGGGCACCGTGATCACGGCCTGGCTGACGGGGTGGCCCAGGTAGGCTTCGGCGTCGGCGCGCAGTTTTTGCAGCACCATGGCCGAGATCTCGGGCGGTGAGTATTCGCGACCGCCCATCGCCACCCGCACATCGCCGTTGGCTGCTTCGGCAATGCGATAGGGCACGTGTTTTTGCGCCCGCTGCACGGCCGGGTCGTTGAACTTGCGGCCCATGAAGCGTTTGACCGAGTAGATGGTGCCTTCGGGATTGGTGATGGCCTGGCGGCGCGCCACCTGCCCCACCATGCGTTCGCCGCTCTTGGGATTGACGGCCACCACCGAGGGGATCAGGCGGCTGCCCTCGGAGGAAGTGATGACGACCGGCTCGCCGCCCTCGAAGACGGCGACGACGGAGTTGGTAGTGCCCAGGTCGATTCCGATGGTTGTGGTCATGATGGTTGGATGATAGTGGCTTGGGTGTGGGGGTCGAAAGTCAGGCCGCAACGCGCACCTGGCTGGGGCGCAGGATGCGGTCGTTGAGTCGGTAGCCGCGACGGATTTCGGCGATGATCTCACCGCTGGCGACGGTGGGGTTGGCTTCGATGCTGATCGCTTCGTGCAGGTTGGGGTCGAACGGGCCAACGGCGGGGATGGCGGTGACGCCTTCGCGCTCGACGACCATCTGCAACTTGCGCAGGATCAACTCGAAGCCCTTCACCCAGGCGGCCTCGGTTTCGCCGGTGGGCACGCTGGCGAAGGCGCGCTCGAAATCGTCGACGACAGGGAGTAGTTCGAGCAGCAGGCGGGCGTTGGCCTGGGCCACGCGCTCTTCGGTCTCGCGCTCCTTGCGCTTGCGAAAGTTCTGCAAGTCGGCCTGGGCGCGCAACAGTTGGTCGCGGGCGGCGTCGGCGGCCTTCTTGGCCTCGGTCACTTCGGCTACCAGGCTGGCGATGATCTCGTCCTCGGCCCGGTCGGCGGCGTCTGCGTTGGGCAGGTCGGTGGAGTCGGTGGAGAGCAGGGTCTCGTCGTTGTTCATAGGGGGGCTTGTGTGGGCGATGAGCGGCCCCGGTCGGCTCAGGCGTCGATGGTGGCCCTGTCGCCGCCTTCTTCGTCGCCATACAGGTTGGCGACCAGGCTGCTCATGAGATTTGACATAAAGCGGACAGTGGAAATGGTGCGTCCGTAGGGCATGCGCATGGGGCCGATGACGCCGAGGATGCCGGTGCCCTGGCTGGGTTGGCCATAGCGCGAGAGCACCAGGCTGACATCGGGCAGGTTGTGGTAGGGGTGTTCGCCACCGATGATCACCTGCACACCGGGCAAGTGCCGGGCTTCCTGGATGATCGGCTCGATGGGCGAAGGCTCCTCGAAAATCTCCAAAAAGCGCCGCGCCTCGGCCTGGTCGATGAATTCCGGCGCCTGCAGGACGTTGCTCAGCCCGTCGCGGTAGATCTGCTCGCTGCGGTCGTCTTCGTGGGTGAGGATTTCGGCCACCAGATCGACGATCTGCCGGGCCAGGGGGTCGGTGTCGCTTTCGGTCTGGCGGGCGCGGGCGGCGTCCAGGCTGGCCAGGCGGCGGTTGAGGCTGGCGCTGAGATGCGAAAGCTCGGCCTGCGACCAGGGGTCTTCGAGCGCAATCAGCTGCTGCCGCACGACGCCGCCTTGCTGCACCAAGACCATCAACACCGTGCGCGGCTGCAGGCTGATCAGTTCGATGTGCTTGAACAGGGCGCTGGTGGGCCGCAGCCGGGTGGTGATGGCTGCGCTCTGCACCGTCCGGGCGAGGACGCTGGCCGACAACCGCACCCACTGATCCAGTTCCTGCTGCACCTGATAGAACTGGTGGCGGATGGTGTGCTCGATAGCGGTCGGCAGTTGCGATTCCTGGAGGACGTTCTGGACGAAATAGCGATAGCCTTTGTGCGTGGGCACCCGGCCGGCCGAGGTGTGCGGGTGGGTGAGATAGCCCAGGTCTTCCAGCGCCTTCATCTCGTTGCGCACGGTGGCCGGCGAGATGCCCAGTTCGTAGGCCTCGACCAGCATGCGCGACCCCACCGGTTCGGCTGAAGCGACGAACTGGCGGACGATCAGGCCCAGGATGGCGCTTTGGCGGGCGGTGAGGTCGTCGGCGGCGGGGATGGGGGCGTCGGTCATGGCGTTTGTGTGAACATGAGCAAAGAGACGCCTTTAGCACTCGCACAGTCAGAGTGCTAAAGGCACGAGTGCGAATGATAGCACAGAACCCGCCTGCACCCAAAAAGCGTTTCGATCTCGCTCCGAAGACCTGCCACCCGTGACCGTCCGGCAAGGAGAGTGACGAGGATCTCCCAATCGGCCTTCATCAATTGACCACCTTCTGCCGCCAGCCTATACTGTCTACTCCCTACTCCCTACTCCCTCCTCCCTCCTCCCTACTCCCTCCTCCCTCCTCCCTCCTCCCTCCTCCCTACTCCCCCCCATGCCCGACTTTACCATCGACGACCTCAACCAGATCAAACGCAAACCACAGCGCGGCTCCTACGAGCGCGATGTCGTCTACAGCATCATCGACGAAGCCCTTTATTGTCATGTCGGCTTCGTCCAAGATGACCAACCTATCGTCATCCCCACCATCCACGCCCGCCTCGACGACGCCCTCATCCTGCACGGGGCCAAAGCCAGCCGCATGCTCAAGCACCTGGCTGCCGGGCAACCGGTTTGCGTGACCATCACCCTCCTGGACGGGCTGGTGTTCGCCCGCTCGGTCTTCAACCATTCCATGAACTACCGCTCGGTAGTCGTCTTTGGCCACGGCCGCCTGATCGAAGACGCGGACGAAAAATGGCGGGCGGTCGAGGCTTTGACCGAGCACATCGCCCGCGGCCGTTGGGCCGATTCCCGCCAACCGACGCCAAAAGAGATGGATGCCACCGCCGTCGTCAGCATCGCCATCGAACGCGCCTCGGCCAAAATCCGCACCGGCCCGCCCGGCGACGACGAGGCCGACTACGCCCTGCCGGTCTGGGCCGGTGTGCTCCCCACCGGCCTGCACCTGGACGAGCCGATCCCCGACCCCAGGCTGGCCGCCGACATCGTCTTGCCCGACTACCTGCGGCAGTACAGCCGCTGAGAAGCCCATGTCCAGCCGTCCCACCTCGCACCCATCAGCGCCCGACCGCAGGCGCCTGCGCAAAGCCACGGAGGCAATCGCCTCTCTGCTGCTGGCGCTCGGTCTCCTCGCCGCTTTCCGCCTGGCGGACGCCGCCGGCCCAACACCACCCATTCCTGCCTCTGCTGGCCCGGCCCTGACGCCCACCCCCACCGCCCAGCCCCTGCCAGCGCACATCCGCATCGAAACCTGGGTGGCAGGAACCGACGTGCCCATCGCCCTGGTCTGGGGGCCGGATGGCCGCCTTTACCACACCGAGAAGAACCTGCACCTCATCCAGGTGCGCGACGCCAGCGGCGCTCTGGTCGATTCGATTCCCATCCCCCTGCCGGCAGGCGATGTCAAAGACCTCTACGGCCTCGCCCTTGACCCTGACTTCCCTGCCCAGCCGCTCTTCTACGTCTTCTACACCCACGCCGCCCCGCTGAGCAACCGCGTCCTGCGTTTCCGCTATGCCGATGGCGTCGCCAGCGACCCGTTCACCCTCTTCTCGGCCCCCCTGCCCGGCGACTGCCTGGAGCACAACGGCGGCAAGCTGGCCTTCGGTCAGGATGGCGCCCTCTACATCTCCTTTGGCGAGAACTGCATCGACGCCCTCGCCCAGGACATGACCATCCCCCAGGGCAAAATCCTGCGTATCAGCCCTACCGATGGCTCGGCCCTGCCCGACAACCCCTTCTATGATGGCGACGGCCCCAACGACGACCACATCTGGGCGCTGGGCGTGCGCAACCCCTTTGGCCTGACCATCGACCCGGAGACAGGCAACGTCTGGGAGAGCGAGAACGGCCCCGGCTGCGGCGACGAAGTCAACCACATCGTCGCCGGCGCCAACTACGGCTGGCCCCTCAGCAGCCCCAGCTACTTCGAGTGTATCGACCCCGGCTCGCCCTACCTGCCCCCGGCCTGGGCCTGGACCCCAACCATCGCCCCCACCGGCCTGAATTTCTATCGCGGCTACCAGCTGTGGGGCTGGCATGGCGACCTGCTGATGTGCGCCTGGCGCACAGGGCGGCTGTACCGCTTCAGCCTCGATGCTTCTCGCACGCGGCTGGCGACGATGGCCGAATACGACATCCAGCCGGCCACTTGCAAGCTGGATGTGGCCACCGGCCCGGACGGCAGCCTGTATCTCAGCGCCCGCGACGAAAAAGCCATCTACCGGCTGACGGCTGCGCCGCTCTGGCTGCCGCTGCTCTTACGTGAATGACGCCGCCCTCTGGCTTTTTGGCAGACGGCCCTGACTTTGCTAGAATAGGTGTCATCGATGGCGACGTAGCCAAGTGGCAAGGCACGGGTCTGCAAAACCCTGATCGCGGGTTCAAATCCCGCCGTCGCCTCTCCTTCACCAGCACCGGCCTCCCAACCGGTGCTGTTTGCTTTCCTGCAACGGCGCGGCCAGCGCCGGACTCTCAGCTATATAGACAGTGACTGCCATGATAGCCATCCGCAACATCGCAGCGGCGAGGCGGCGTCTCTTGCCGGCGGTGGTGGTTTGTGTTGTGTATGCGCTTGTCGCCTGCACGAACGACCTCACCCCCACCCCAGGCCCCAGGCCCGAGCCCACCCGGCTGTTGGCCTCCGGCAGCGGTCATCTGGTGTATGCGGAGGGGTGTCTGTTCATGGTCGCAGACGCCGATGCAGATAACCGGCGCGCACTGGTCTGGCCGCCGGACATCGTCGCGACCGTCGATGAACGGGCAGGCGTGGTGCGGGTGCAGCTGCCCGATGGCAGCGCCACAACGGTGAAACTGGGGGAGATTGCGGTTTTTGCCGGCGGTGAAGTGGTGGGGCCGAACGCCGAGGAGCGCGATGTGATCGGCAAGCGGGCGGATGGCTCACAGCCCGAGCGCTGCCCGTCCCCCTATTGGCTGGTGTCGGATGTGAGCTTGCCGACCCCCACCCCACCCCCTTCTCCTTGATCCGATGGGGTTCGAAGTGACCTGGGTTTGGGGCAAATTTGTGCAAAAGCAGGGCAATACGCCTTTTGTTGGACTGAGCGGCGCGCGCACGCATAATTGACAAACACTCGCTTTCTGATAATAATGAGTTGCATCGTCTTCAACCGCCTTCACCACCCAAGGGAGCGCCGCTTATGAAGAAAACTATCCTGATTGGCCTTATCATCGCCTTGCTGTTGGCGATGCTGCCGCTTAGTTTCACCACGGCAAGCGCAGAGGCCAGTACGTGCAAAGCGTGGTATGTGGTCAAAAAGGGCGAAACGCTCAACCAGATCGCCGATCGTTACCATGTCACCGTCAACGCCATCGTCAAGGCCAACCACATCCCCAACCGCAACCGCATCTATCCGGGCCAGAAACTCTGCATCCCCGGCGTCCCCACCCCACCGCCGCCCACCTGCACCTGGGTCTGGGTCAACGGCGCCTGGTCGTGGACGTGCACCGGCACGCCCTACTGGCCGCCCCCGCCCGGCCCCATCCCGCCCCCGCCTGTCGTTCCCCCCGGCTGCTCCATCGCCCCCATCCTCGGCTTCGGCCAGGTCTGGTACAACAACCCTGGCGTGCGCGCCAAACTCGGTTGCCCCAAAGAGGCCGAGAAAGGCATCACAGCCAACGATGAGCAGTTCGAGAAGGGTTATGTCGTCCAGGATGTGAGCAACAAGCGTCTCTTTGTCATCTTTGGCGCCGGAGGGTGGCAACAGCACCCCGACACCTGGCAGGATGGCGAAGCGATCAACAACCCCTGGCTGATCCCGCCCCCAGGCTTCCACCAGCCCCAATACGGCATTGGCAAAATGTGGCGACAGGTGGACAACATGAGCCAGCGCCTGGGATGGGCGCGGCGACCGCAGGCCGCGATCAACGCCACCTGGCAGCCCTACGATGGCGGCATGATGCTGTGGTCCTCGACCGGCGGCATCTTCGTCCTCTACAACAGCGGCGCCTGGCAGCAATTCAAGTAGCACCCTGCCCCACCGTCCTCGGCCGAAAGCCGGCTCATCGCGAGCCGGCTTTCGTTTTGTTTTCCACCCCTCCCCTGGCCGTCGGCGACCTGCCGCCCTTTGCCTGGCTCGGCCACTTGTCGCCTGTCCCCGTCCGAATGCTATAATGTCAGCCAGTCCCTTCACCCCGGAACAGCTTGTGAGCGAACCCGACCTCCTACCCCTCGCCGCCCAACCCACCTTGGCCCCCGCCGCCGAACCGGAACCGGTTGCGCCATCCACACCGGCCGCCGGCCATGCCGACGCCATCTGGGAGATCTTGGAGACGTTGATCATCGCTGGCCTGTTGATCGTCTTCTTCAGGGCCTTCATTTTTCAGAACTACATCGTCGAAGGGCAGAGCATGCTGAACACCCTCCTGCCCGGCGAAAGAGTCATCGTCAGCCGCCTGAGCTACATCCTGGGCGACCCCCAGCGCGGGGATGTCATCGTCCTCCAATTCCCGCTCGACCCCGAACGGGATTTCGTCAAGCGCATCATCGGTTTGCCCGGCGAGACCATCGCCATCGACGATGGCTTTGTCACCATCGACGGCAAGCCCCTGCCGCCGGAAACCTACGTCGAATTCCCCAGCGGCACGGACATGGGGCCTGTGCAACTGGCCGCTGACGAATACTTCGTCATGGGTGACAACCGCGCCGGCTCCAGCGACTCGCGCAGCTGGGGCCCGCTCAGAGACCGCGACATCATCGGCAAAGCCTGGCTGGTCTACTTCCCCTTCGACCAATTCGGCTTCGTCACCCATCCCGACCTGGAACCGCAAGGATGACGCCCACCGAAGCCGACGTCCGCGCCCTGGTAGGCCAGGTTCTGGCCAGGCTTGAGGAAACCGACCTCCTCGCTGGCCCGGCCGCCCCGGCGCGACCCACCGTGGCCATCGCCTCTGACCACGGCGGCTTCGCCCTCAAAGAGCAGCTCAAACCCTACCTGATCGAGCTTGGCTACGAGGCGCTCGACCTGGGCACGAACAGCAGCGAAAGCGTCGACTACCCAGATTTCGCCTTTGCCGTCGCCAGCGCCGTCGCCCAGGGCCGCTGCCAGGTCGGCATCGTCATCGACGGCGCCGGCATCGGCTCGTGCATGGTTGCCAACAAAGTGCCGGGCGTGCGCGCCAGCCTGTGCTACGATGTCAGCAGCGCCAGCAACGCCCGCGAACACAACCATGCCAACGTCCTCACCCTGGGGGCGGGGCTGGTCGGCCCCAACCTGGCCCGGCAGATCGTCAAAACCTGGCTGCAGACGCCCTGGGGCGAGGGCCGGCACGCCAAGCGGGTCGAGAAGATCACCGCCATCGAACGGCGATTCACGCGTCCATGACCGGCCTATGAGCTACTCCCTGCGCAACCACAGTTTCGAGCAACTGGTCGAACTCATCACCCACGAGGTGTTGGCTGCTTATCCCGACGCGTTGGCGGGCGCTTGCACGGCCTGCGCCCGGCCCTGCGGCGGCCAGTGCGTCAGCGCCCACCCCGAGGCCGCGCGGCAATTGCTGGCGGCCGGGGCCAGCCGGCTGAGCACGCGGCTGGGGGTGAGCGATGTGGCGGCGGATATGGCGGCCATGATCGACCACACCCTGCTCAAACCGGATGCCACCGAAGACCAGGTGCGCCAACTTTGCGCTGAGGCCCGCCAGTTCAGCTTCGCTTCGGTCTGTGTCAACCCCACCTGGGTGCCGCTCTGCGCCGACCTGTTGCACGGGGCGGCGCCGGTGGTGTGTACGGTGGTCGGCTTCCCCCTGGGCGCCACCCTGCCGGAGGTGAAAGCCTATGAGACCGAACGGGCGGTGATGGAAGGCGCCTGCGAGATCGACATGGTGATCAACATCGGCGCGCTCAAAAGCCGCCGCCACACCCATGTCCTGCGCGACATCGCCGGTGTGGTGCGGGCTGCCCGCAGCGGCGGCGCCCTGGTCAAAGTCATCATCGAGACCGCCCTCCTGACCGACGAAGAGAAGGTGGAGGCGTGCGCGCTCAGCCAGGCGGCCGGGGCTGATTTCGTCAAGACCAGCACCGGCTTTGCCAGCGGCGGGGCCACCGTGGCCGATATTGCCCTCATGCGGCGGGTGGTCAGCCCGGAGATGGGGGTCAAGGCATCGGGCGGCATCCGCAGCGCCGACGATGTCACGGCCATGATCCAGGCTGGGGCCACGCGCATCGGCGCCAGCGCCGGCGTCAAGATCCTGCAACAGGTAAGCGGCAAGGCGGCGTAGGTGCAGGATGACCCCCACCCCACCCCCGCCCGACCCGCTCATGAGCCTGCCGCTGGCCTTCTGGGCCAACCTGCCGCTGGTCGTCTGTCTGATCTTCGCCGTCGCCATTGTCATCGGCTTCCTCATCATCGTCCGTGAAAACCGTCGAATCGCGGCAAGAGATAGCGTGATCGAAGAAGAGTAGTCGATTATTACGTGTTGCGTGTTGCGTGTTGCGTAGTTGCTGGTGCAGCAACCGTACTTGACACATAGGCACGAAGAACACGAAGGAATCCGGAACACGCAACACGGAACCCGGAACCCGGAACACGCACCACGCACCACGCACCACGGAACACGCACCACGGAACCCGGAACCCGGAACAAACCCCACCCACCCCCCTCCAAGGATCCCCATGCAAAACCTCTGGCGCGAACTGCGCACCGGCCCCGACGCCCCCGACGTCGTCTATGCGATTGTCGAAATCCCCAAAGGCTCACGCAACAAATACGAGTACAACAAGGAACACGGTGTGATCAAACTCGACCGTGTGCTGTACTCCTCCGTCTCCTACCCCGGCGACTACGGCCTGATGCCGCAGACCTTCTGGGAAGACGGCGACCCCTTCGACATCCTGGTGATGGTCAGCGAGCCGACCTATCCTGGCTGCATCATCGAAGCCCGGCCCATCGGCATCTTCAAGATGGACGACAAGGGCAAATCGGATGACAAAATCCTGGCCGTGCCCCTGCGCGACCCTCGCTATGCCGGCTTTCAGGATCTGAAGGATGTGCCCGCCCACTTCCTGCTCGAGATCGAACACTTCTTCAGCGTCTACAAGGCGTTGGAGGAGGGCGGCCGGGTGCATCCGAAAGGCTGGGAGGACGCGGCGGCGGCCAAAGAATCCATCCGCCACTCGATGCAACTTTATCGCGACCGCTTCTCGTTGGGGGGACTCTAAGTGCAACTGGTCGTCCCCGATCTGTACTGGATCGACCTGGGCGCGGTCAACGCCTACCTGTGGACGGGCGCCGGCGGGCCGTCGCTGATCGACACCGGCATGCCTGGCTCGGTCGATAAGCTGTTGGCCGAGCTAAAGAGCCTGGGCATCGCGCCCACCGACCTCCGCCGCATCCTGATCACCCACGCCGACCTCGACCACATTGGCGGCCTGCGCCGGCTGCAAGCCGAAAGCGCGGCGCGGGTGTGTTGCCATGCGGTCGAAGCAGAACTTGTGCGCGGTCTCAGGGCCAAACCGGTCAGCCCCACGCTGCCAGGCTATCTCACGCGGCCCATCTTCTTGCTGGTCGACCGCATCTACAAGCCCGGCGCGGCCCAGGTCGAGGAGTTGGTGATCGAAGGCCATGTCACGCCCGAAGGTTTTACCGTCCTCCATACACCCGGCCATTCCCCCGGCCACATGGCGCTGCTGCACAAAGAGCACGGGATTCTGATCGCGGGCGATGCCCTCAACAACCGCAAAGCCAGGTTGGGCGGCCCCCCACCCATCGCCACCCCCAGGCTGGGCGCGGCCTACGAAAGCATCGCCAAACTGGGCAAACTGAGCTACGAAATCGCCTGCTTCGGCCACGGCCCCCCCATCGTGGGCGGGGCCAGCGCAGCCGTAGCAGCGTTCGCCAGCCGCGCCTGAACCGCAAGCGTCAGCGCGCGGCCCGGCCCGTACCACCAGCGCCAGCGCGGCCCGGCCCGTACCACCAGCGCCAGCGCGGCCCGGCCCGTACCACCAGCGCCAGCGCGTGGCGTTCACGCCCCGCGCACCCCAGCGAAAGCTGCCAGGGCCTGGCGCAGCTCGTCCGTCGGGGCCAGACGCAGCCGCCAGAGGAGGAGGAGGTAGGCCGGGACGAGGACGGCGGTGAGGATGAGGGCGTGGAGGAGGGGACGCGCTGCATCCAGCAGGGGCAGAAGGGCGAGCAGGGGGGCGAAGATCAGCAACATGGCCGGCCAGGGCGGGCGCAGCCAGGCGCGACCGATCACGATCAGGGAGGCGGCCATCACCGCCACACCGGCGCCCAGGGCCAGGGCCGCGCCGGTGGCCGCAAGCGTGGGGATGAGGAGCAGGCTGGCGAGCGTGCAGGCGCTGAGTCCGGCAAAGGCGGCGGCCAGGGCGACGCGCGGGCGAGCAAAGGCGGCGGCGGCGTAGCGACCGGCCCAGACGAGGGGCTGGGCCAGGAGGGTCAGGCTCAGGATCAGGAAGATCGGGCCGGCGGCGGCAAAGTCGGCGCCGAAAAGAAGCGGCGCCACCGGGAAGGTGAGTAAGGCGATGCCGATGAGGAGCACGCCCATGAGGATGCCGCTGTAGCGCAGCAAGAGATCGAGCCAGCGCTGGGCGCCGGCGTGCTGTTGGCGGGTGTGGAGCAGGGCCAGCGTGGGCGTGAACGAGGCCATGTATTGCGTCAGGACGGTGATGACCAGCATGTAGAGGCTGAGGGCCAGGCCAAGATAGCCGACGGCGACGGTGTCGTGTGTCAGCAGTTCCAGCAGCACCGGGCCGCTGCGATAGAGGAGGACGATGAGGATGTTGGCCAGGAAGAAGCCGGTCCCAAAACGGAGATAGGGCCGCAGGCCGGGCCAGTCGGGGCGGGTGGGGCGCCAGACCGGGCGCGCCCAGAGCAGGCCGGGGATCAGGAAGATGGCCTCGCTGGCCAGCAGGCCCATCAGTAGCCCTGTCAGACCCCACGGCAGGCCCAGGACCAGACAAGGGATCATGATCAGTTGCCGCCACGAGACCTCGACCGACCAGCGGCCCATCTGGTTGAGGCCAAAACAGAGGTGGTAGGGCGTCCAAGAGAGGAGGCGGAGGGCGACGCCCAACCCGATCAGCAGTCCCTGCCAGCGGTTCAGCCAGGGCGCCAGCCAGGGGGCGGCAAGGGCGAGGGCGAGCGCCATGACAAGCCCAATGCCCAGTCGCGCCCAGGTCAGCTGCCAGATAAGCCAGCGGATGCGCTCTTGTCCCGGCCGGCCTTGCTGCGCCCAGCCGGGCACATGGCGGCCGATGATGTCCAGCCCGCCCAGGTCGCCGGCCATCTGCAGGATGAGGCTGAGCGAGATGACGAAGGCCAGTTGCCCGAAAAGTTCCGGCCCCAGGCGGCGGGGGATGAAGGCGGCGAAGGCGAAGGCGCCGGCAAGTTGGGCGGCCTTGTGGGCGCTGATGGCCGTCAGGTTGCGGGCGGCGGTGCGAGCGGCCATGAGCGAATCAGCGACGGCCCCCGGCGAGGATGGTGGCAGCGGCCGCCAGCGCGGCCGCCAACGGGGCTGCCAGCGCCCAACTGCGCCCGACCTGGGCCAGGCTGAGGGCGATGGGCCGGCTGGGCTGGCGCAGGCTGCCGGCGGTGGAAATGGCGCCGGCCGTGGCTGCCAGCCCC
This sequence comes from Caldilineales bacterium, assembly GCA_019695115.1. Classification (GTDB taxonomy): domain Bacteria; phylum Chloroflexota; class Anaerolineae; order J102; family J102; genus SSF26. The sequence continues at coordinate 86,226 of JAIBAP010000006.1, forward strand.
ACCAGCGAGCGGGCGGCCGAAGCGGCGGGCAGTGCGGTGTAGGCCGGCCAGAGGAGCGCCAACCCGGCCCATTTGCGCAGAGGTTGGGGGCTGACGGCCATGCGGGCATCGCCCAGGGCGCGCTGGGCGGCGCTGAGATGGTGGGTGTGTCCGGCCGGGTGCTCGCGATCAAGGGCGTCGACCGGGTCGGCGGGCAGGCGGGAGCGGAGCAAGAGGGGGAGGGTCAGGATCAGCAAGCCGGCCGGCCAGCGACGGGCGCCGGAGAGGAAGGGCGGCGGGGCGACGACCATCTGCACGGCCAACGGCAAGGCCCAGTCGAGGTGGCCGAGGCGGAGGCTTTCGATGCGCAGGGCGTAGTCGGGCTGGTTGGCGGCGGCGGCGGCCAGCAGCCCGGCAGCCGGCGCCGCCAGGAGCGAGGCCGGCCCAGCCGCCGGCCCGGCGGAGAGGGCGGCCAGGGCCAGGAGTTTGGCGGCGTAGGAGGGGGCGTAGGTGTGTTCGAGGGCGTCGCGGGGCCGGTCGAGCCGGGGCAGGAGGGTGGAGGCCAGGGCGAAGCCGCCGCCGGCCAGGGCCATAGCCAGCGGCAGGGGCAGGGGCAGCAGACGGTCGGCGGTCAGCAGGCCCAGGCCAAGCACCGGGAGCGAGAGGTCTAATCCGGCGGCGGCAGGTGAGGCATCGACCAGCGGTTGCTCCAGCCAGGTCTCGACCACTGCCTGGACGCGGGCCAGGGGCAAGGGGTCGGGCCAGGAGGCGGCCGGGGCGTGTTGATGATCGTGGCCGTGGTCGTGACCGGGCTCGTGGTCGTCATGCTTGTGTTCGGGGAGGTCGAGGCTGAAACCGGCGTGGTGGGTCAGGGCATGAACGAGTTCATCCAGATAGCGGTAGACGGCGGTGGGGGTGGAGGCGTGGACGCCGATGTCGGTATCGACGAAGATGAGGCGGATGCCGCCTTCTTGGGCGCGCAGGCTGGCGCGGTAGGCCAGGCTGGCTTCGTCCTCGCGGTCGAGGTCGGCGGGGGTGTAGCGCAGGGCCGGGAGGGTGCAGTCGGGGGCCGTTTTGGCGATGAACCAGTCGCCACGCTGGTGGCGGCTATCGGGGAAGTAGGCGGCGGTCAGGTTGTGGCGGCGCAGGCTGGCGGCGGTGTCGGCCAGGTGCATCTCGTGGCCCAGGAGGGGGTCGTCGGCGAAGGCGATGATGCTGGCCTCCAGGCCGGCGGCCTGGGCCAGGGTGCGTTCGATGGTCGCGGCGGTGGGCCAGGGGTAGCTGACCGGGCGGGCGATGAGTTGGAGGCCGGTGGCGCGGGCAAAGCGGAAGGTTTCGGGGTCGAAGCCAAGCCCCAGGGGGCGGATGGCGGCCAGGTCTCCTGTGAGATCGAGGCTGTCTGGGCTGGTTTCGGCCAGCAGGTGGGGGAAGCGGGCCTGGAATTCGGCCTGGAGCCGGGTGATGAGGCCGGACCGGGGGCTGGTGAAGCGGTGGACATCGGGCAGGCCGCTCCCGTGCGGGGTCAGCGCCCCGGCCCGGATCAGGCTGTCAAGGGTGTCTTCGAGCAGGGCGATGTGGGTGGCGCCGTGGTGGCGGCAGTCGTGCAGGAAGTCGTAGAGCGGGCGGCCGGCGCGGGTGGCGGCGATGCTGGCCTGCTCGAAGTAGAGGCTGAGGTAGACCTGCCGGTTGTGCTGTTCGCGCCGGCGCCGTTGTTGGATCTGCCGGAAGACGGCGGGCAGCCCGACCAGGATCAGCCCGGATGCGAGAAAGGGGGTGAGGCGCATAGGAATGGCGGATTGCGAAGTGCGAAGTGCGAAATGGATCGATCACGAATGGCACGAATGGACGAATAGCACGAATAGATCCAGTCATCAGTCATCAGTCATCAGTCATCAGTTACCAGTTACCAGTTACCACCTGCCCCCTGCCCTCTGCCTACTTGCAAGCCGGGTGGGCATTGGCCAGGTTTTTGCAGGCGGTGGCGGTGATGTCGGGGGGCGGGGCCAGGTCGAGGACGGCGCGCCAGGCTTCTTCGGCCAGGGGGGAGCGGGCGGCTTCGGCGGCGTGGGCGCGGCCAAGTCGGAGGTCGAGGTTGTTGGGGCGCAGTTTTAGCGCGCGGTCGAAGGCAGCCAACGCCTCGACGGATTTCTTATCGGCATGGAGGGCGAAGGCCAGGGCGGCCCAGGCTTCGGGCAGGTCGGGGGCCAGTTCGACCGCCCGCCGCCCGTGGACGATGGCTTCGGCAGGTTGCCCGGACTGGCGCAGGAGGTTGGCCAGCAGCAGGTGCGCCCAGGGGTTCTCGTCGTCGATCGTCAACGAGTTGCGGTAGGCGCGGGTGGCGTCCTGGGGCCGGCCCGTTTGCTGGTAGGCAAAGCCCAACTCGGCCCAGAGGTTGCCATCGCCGCTTTGCAGCGGGATGAGCACCTGCAGGGCGGCGATGGCGGCCGGCCAGTCGGTGTTGGCCCGCGCCTGGCGGGCGAATTGGCGCAATTCGTCGATGTGGTCGGCCGGCCGTGGGGTGGTGAGTTCGGCGGGGAGGAGATCCAGGCCGGCCGGCGCCGAGGCCTGAGCCAGGGCCGAGGCTGGGAAGTGATAGAGGTCGAGCGACGGGGCGAAATGCTGTTCCAAAGCGCCGGCGGCCAGGGAGGGATAGTCGGCGATGGGAAAACGACTGTAGAGCGATTGCAGCAGATAGATGTCGGTGGCGTCGCCCGCGGCCACGGCCACCTGGTCGAGCGTGTCGGCGTCGATCAGCCGCGTCTCCGGCAGGTAGTGGCGGACATAGGCGGCGGCGGCGGGGATGACGACGGCGCTGGTTGCGGTCAGGCGCGGGCGCAGGTAGGCGGCGGCGGCGCGCCAGTCTTCGTAATCAGGGTGGCGGGCCAGGCGCAGGCCGGGGGTGAAGGTCGCGATCAGTAGGCAGACGGCCAGGGAGGGCAGGGCGCGGCGGATCGGCTGGGGGAGAGCGGTCGCCCGCCCGAAGGCCGCGGCCAGGCCGGTGAGTCCGGCGGCGGTGAGGATGAGCAAGGGCGGCAGGCTGCCGATGAGGTAGCGCGGGCTGAAGAATTGGTCGCGCTGGGCCAGGCTGTAGAGGATGAGGACGGGCGGCAGGAGCAGCCAGAGGAGGATGAAGGCCAGGTCGGCCGGGCGCCGCCGCCGGGTGATGACGCCAACAATGGCGGTCAGCAGCACCGGCAGGCCCCAGGGCCAGGCGCCTGTCAGCCCGGTGGGCAGCTCGGCGGCGAGTTCGGCGGGGGTGGGGAAGGCGCTGGCAACGGGGGCGATCTGCAGGCTTGCGGCGGCGGAGGGGCCGGTCAGCCCCTGGGCAAGGGCCTGGCCAAAACGGAAGAGGTAGTCGGGACGAAAGGGCGAGAGCAGAAAGATGGCCAGGATGACGGCGAAGGCCGAAATGCCCGGCGCCAGCGCCTGCCAGCGCCGCTGCCGGCGGGCCGCGGCCAGGCCGGTGACCAGCCAGTGCAGACCGTGCACGGGCAGGAGGGTGAGACCGAATAGGTGGGTGTGCAACAGGGCCAACATCGCCGGCGCATAGCCCATCCAGGCCTCTGGTTGTTTGGCCGCAGCCAGATAGAGCCAGGTGCAGAGCAGGACGAGGGCCAGGAAGAGGCTGTAGGGGCGCAGCTCGCGGCTGTATTGCACGGCCAGGGGCGCAAAGGCCAGCAAGAGGGCGCTGAGGGCCGGGATCGGCGGCGGCGCCAGACGACGGGCGACGGTGACGATGAGGGCGATGCTGATCACACCGATGAACGCAGCCGGCAGCCGCAGCCAGAACTCCTGGCTCCCCCAGCCAAGCGCCAGCCGGGTGAGGACGAAATCGGCGGGCATGTGGGCGCCGTAGGTCAGCGCCGCCGGGAAATCGCCCCAGGCCGCCTGCGCCAGCCGCAGCTGGATCAACTCGTCCAGCCAGAGACTGAAGCCATCCAGATCGGCCACCCTCAGCCCAAAACCGGCCAGGAGCGCCGCCACGAGCAAGAGGCGATGACGAGGCGACATGGGCGGAATCGAGCTTAGCCCTGCGCCCCTGACCCTAACAGCGCGCCCGGCCGGTCGGGGGCAAGATGGCCGCGAGCGAAGGGCGAGCGGGCGTAGTGAAGCAGGCCGATGGCAAAGGCGATGGCGTTGTAGCCGTAATAGAGCCAGTGCCAGGGGATGACGCGCAGGGCAAAACCCAGCCCGCGCCGGGCCGCAAACCAGCGGTACAGGCCCCGGTTGAGCACCAGCAACAGCCCCGCCAACCCCAGGCTGGCGGCCAGCGCCGCCGGCGCCCAAACCGACGCCGCCAGGCTGAACAGCAAAAGCCAGAAGGTGACGACGCTGATGCGGTTGTGCGTCTGCAGATTGAGGTCGTTGACGAAGGCCCGGTGCCGCAAGATCAGCTCGGCCCAGGGGATGCCGCGGTCGATGATGTCGGAACGCAGCAGATTGGCGGCCGTCCAGCGTTTGCAGTGCGTGGCCAGCAGGTGCTTGTCCAGGCGGATGCGGCCGCCTTGCCGCGCCAGTCGGTAGCCTAGCTCGATGTCTTCGATACACGGCCGCCCGTACTCGTCGGTGAAGCCGCCCAGTCGGAAGAAAACATCCCGCCGGATGGCCCCACAGCCCGTCCAGAAGGTGTTGGCCTGCTCGGAGCCGTGCTGGTGGACATAATGATGGAAGAGGTTCTTGTATTGGCTGAGGAAGCCGGGGTCGGCGGGCCGGTCATCGTAGGAGCCAAAGAGGGCGTCGAGGGCGGGTGAGCCATCCGGCCCGGTGGCGGCGAAGGTGGCGGCGACGCGGGCGACGGCGTCGGGGTGGGGGATGACATCGGCGTCCAGGAAGAAGAGGATCTCGCCGGTGGCGGCCACGGCCCCCAGGTTGCGGGCCACGGCCGGGCCAGAGTGGGGGTGGGGCGTGCTGAGGACGCGGCATCCGCTCGCCTGGGCGATGACGGCAGTGGCATCCGAGGAACCATCATCGACGACGATGATCTCGCCGGGGCGCTGCCGGCCGGTTTGCAGGGCCGAGAGCAGGGCAGGCAGAAAAGCGGCGGCGTCGAGGGCGGGGATGATGACGGAGATCATGGCGGCTAGTCGACTTTATAGGTCTTGCTGACATCGATGTATTCGGCTTGTTGGCCGATCAGGTAGTCGGTCAGGGCGAGGGCGTCCTCGATGACGCCGTCGCTGTTCATGTAGCGGAACGAGCCGGTGCGCCCCACCAGGTGCAGGCTGGGGAAGCGGTCGGCCAGGAAGGTTTTGACGGCTTTGACTTTGTCGGCGTAGCCGATGTAGTAGACGGGATAGGCGAAGGGGACGCGCAGCACCCACCAGTGATGCAGGCTGTGGGGCGGGATGAAGCCGATCTGCTCGAAATCGCGCACGGCCCTCTCCACCAGCTGTCCGTCCTCCATCTCCCAGGTTGGCTCGCCCCGGCTGGTGAAGACCTCCGCCGCCAACGAGGTGAAGCCCGCCGGCGCCAGTTCCTGGCTCCAGTTGCGCGGCTCGTGCGTGCGGCCGCACACCAGTTCGGGCTGCGGGAAGTAGGTCCAGCTGTCGTCGCTGACACGCGGCCGGTCGAGGGCCAGGAAGAGCAGGATCATGTCGCGATAGCTGAGCTGGAAGTCGCGTTCGACCGTATGGGCGCCGGTTTCGGCGTGCAGGGCAGCCAACAGCAGGTTGAGGGGGATGGACGAGATCAGGCGGTCGGCCTCGATCTGTTGCTGTCCCCCGGCCTCCTGGATCTCCACCTGCCAGCGGCCGCCGGGAAGCGGGCGCAGGGCCGAGACCCCGGCCCCGGTGATCACCCGGCCGCCCAGCCGTGTGATTTCCTGGCCTATGCGGTCGGGGATCATGCCAAAGCCGCTGCGCGGGTACCAGAAGTGCGAGATGATGGTGGGGGGCGGCTCGGCGCCGGGGATGAGGGCGCGCTTGACGGCCTCCGTCAGGCTGGGCAGGCTGATGCGCTGCGCCGCCCAATCGGCCGAGAGTTGGGTGCAGGGGATGCCCCAGACTTTTTCGGTGTAGGGGCCGAAGAAAACATCGTACATCGCCCGGCCAAAGCGGTTCACTACCCAGTCTTCGAAGGAAATGTCGGCGCGATGGCCGTTGAGCCGGTGTTTGATGACCGCGGCGCCGTAGCTGCCCACCACGCGCGCGGCCTGGGCTGGGCTGAAGATGCTGAGGGCGCTGGGGAAGCGGATGGGGTAATCGACGAATTTGCCTTGCAGGTAGATGTGGCTGATGCGCGGCACCCGCAACAGGTCTGGCCCCATCAGGGCCTGAATCCAGGCGATGATCTCGGGCTTGTGGCTGTGGAAGCGATGGCCGCCGATGTCGAAGCGGAATTCGCGCTGGGAGTCGTCGCGGCCAACGTAGGTGCGCGCCAAACCGCCCACCTGCCGGCCTTTTTCGATGACGGTGACGCGGCGACCCCGCCGCGCCAGTTCCAGGCCGGTTGCCAGGCCGGCAATGCCGCCACCCAGGAGGAGGACGTGTTCGTGGGGCTTACAGATCATGGGCTTGTGCGCGTGGTCGGCGTCCATTGGCGGGGCCGGTTCAGCAGGGTGTCGAGGGTGCTGCGGGCCGCGGCCAGGAGATCGACGGGGAAGATGAGCAGAAGGAAGGGCAGGCGCAGCCACCATGCCCAGGGTTTGTGCGTCCGGACGAGGGCGGCGATCACTTGCAGGTAGGGAAGGACGAGGACGGCGATGAAGAACCAGGCGGGGAAGTCGAAATGGGTCGGCAGGATGGCGTCGCTGAGGAGGAGGCCAGCCGCCGCCAGCAGGGCCAGGCGGTCGAGATAGCCGAGGCTGAAGAGGAAAAGTTCGAGGCGGAGCCAGAAGGAGAGGGGAGGGGCGGACTGGGGGCCGGACGGGCGGCGGCGCTCACGGCCCAGGGCCACATCCTGAAAGCCGCGGCCCCAGCGCACGTGCTGCCGCCAGTAGGCGTTCAGGGTGGCGGGGGCCTGGTCGATGGCCGGGATCGATTCGACGAAGCGGGTGCGCAGGCCGGCGGCGGCAAGGCGCAGGGTGAGGTCGGTGTCTTCGAGGAAAGCGCCGGGGAGGAAGCCGCCCAGGGTGGCCAGAACCGAGCGGCGGTAGGCGCAGTGTGAGCCGAGGATGGCCGGGGCCAGATGCAGCCGGTCTTTGGCCGCCATGGTCAGGCGCTGATGGACGAGCCGTTCGCTGGCCGAGTAGTAGGCGCTGGCCGAGACAAGGGCGTTGGCGGCCTCGGTGCGGCCGCTGACGGCGGCGACCTGGGGATCGGCGAAGGGGGCAACGAGGGCGAGCAGGCCGCCCGGCTGGGGCCGGTGGTCGGCGTCGTAGACGGCGATGATCTCGCCCCACGGTTCGGCGACGAGGGCGGCGTTGAGGGCAGCGGCTTTCCCACGGCCAGGGGAGAGGTGCAGGGCGGCGGCGCCAGGGGTCTGCGCCGTCAGTTCGTCGATGAGGAGGGCGGTGTGGCTGCGAGAGCCGTCATCGATGAGGAGGAGGCGGAGATGGTCGGGCGGGTAGCCGTTTTGGCTCAGGGCGTCCACCAGGGGGGGCAGGCTGGGGCCGTCGTCGCGGCAGGGGATGAGGACGAGCAGGTTGGGAAAGGACGGCGGCGGCGCTGGGGGCGAGAGCCGCTGGGGTGAAGCAAGAGCCGCTATTGTAAAGATAAGCCGTCGCAGGCTGAAAACCAGGAGGGGCAGCGCGACGAGCAGGCTGGCCAGGTGCGGAAGCGTCATCGCAGGGCCAGGGCCAGCCGGCGGCGGAGGAGGGCGGCGGTGTCGGTGCGGTGGAAGGCAACGCCGCTGCGCCACACGCGCCAGGCTTCACGGCGGTCACGCGCCCATCCTGCCGCCAGCGCCCGGTCGTTCAGGCCCCGGCGCAGGCGCTGGCCGATGGTGGTGAGCGGGGCTTTTTGGGTCAGGCGCCAGAGCGAGGGCAGATCGAGGGCTTCGGCGCGGCTTCGTTGGCCGGGCGGGAGGTCGGCGGCTAGCCGTTGTAGCCAGGCGGCGGGGACGGGCGCGGCGTAGGCGGCCTGGGCCAGCCGCAGAGCGCCGTAGAGATGGGCGCTGGCGCCGGTGGTCTGGGCGCGAGTGTAGAGACCAGGATGGCCGGCGCTCGGACGGTCGAAGGCCAGGTCGGGGAAGGCTTCCAGCAGGCGGCGGAGGTCGTAGAGTTGGATCAGGGCGGGTTTGCCCATCAAGAGGTGGAAGATGAGGTGGGCGGCGACGTGGAGCAGGCAGTCGGCGGGGTGGAGGGCGAGGGCCGGGACGCCTTCCAGTTCCCAGGCTACGGCTCTGTCCCAGATGTCGTCGCCCAGTTCCAGCCGCAGACCGAACCAGGATTCGGTGAGCGAGGTGTGCGGTTCGAGGTGAAAGCTGTCGTCGGCGAAGAGATAGGGGTTGGCCGTGCTGGTGGCGGCGGTGGCTGGGGTTGCGCCGGCGGTCTTGTAGGTCCACTCGTGTTTGACGATGCCGGGGCCTCTTTCGGGGTCGGTGTGTTTGCCGCTGTAGCCCAGCTGGGCGAGGACGGTCTGCAAGCGGGGGAAGTTGGCAGGCCGGACGAGGACATCGATGTCGGTCATGCCGCGCAGCCCCAGGTCGCGGTAGATGGCTGGGGCCAGGTAGGCGCCCTTGAGGACGATCAGCGGCAGGGCTTCGTCCCGGCAAGCCCGTAACATCTGGGCCAGGGCCGCCAGGAGGGTGGCGTTGCGGGCCTGGGTGCGTTGGGCGGCCAGGCGCAGGCGGGCAGCCTGGAGGGGCGGCAGTTGCTCGCCGGCGTTGTGCAGCAGCAACGGCCCCAGCCCGGTGGCGTGGGCAAAGACGCCGACCGCCTCCCAATCGACGCCGCTGAGCTGTTCGCCGGCCAGGAGACTAAAGAGGGCGGCGGCAGGGGCGGGGAGGCTGTGGGGGGCGGCCATGGGGCGGGTGGATGACAAAAAGAAGGGGCGCAATGCGCCCCATCATAAACGCAAGACGGGCCACAGTTCAGACCGATTCGCTGGCGCCAAAGGCGGCGTGGCTGGCGGTGGGGCCTTTGTGGGTGTTGTCGTTGTAGCGGACGAGCCGCGGGCGTAAGGCATCGCGCAACGAGCGCAGCGGGCCGACGCGCTGGATGAGGGCGGCGCCGCCGGTCTTGACGGCGCCTTCGAGATAATACTTGAAGAAGCCATGCCGCCAGCGCCAGCGCAGCAGGGCGTAGTAGGGGGCCAGGAGCCAATGCCCCTGGCTGCGGCCGACGAAGAGGATGTCGCAGATGTCGGACATGGCCCGGCCTTCGCTCTCGCTCACCCAGGGTGTGTTGCCTTTGTGGATGTCGAACTCGGCCCAGCCCATCTGGTCGGCGGGCGGGATATAGCCGCGCTCCAGGGCGTCGGGCCAGAGCGGGGTGCCCGGATAGGGCATGTAAATGGCCACCGAGCAGCGGGCCTTGCGGTTGACCGCGCACACGCGCTCGATCACATCCAGGGTGAGACGGCGCTCGGCCGGGCCTTCGGCTGGCAGGCCGAGGATGAAGCTGAGGTTGGCTTCGATGTCAGGGGCATATTCGGCCAGGTTGCGGATGCCCCACTCGATCATCTCGGCCCTCTGGTCTTTGTGGATGCTATCGAGCACAGCCTGCGAGCCTGACTCGGCCCCAACGTTGACCCACTGGCAGCCGGTCTGCGCCATCCACTGCACGAACTCCGGCTTGAGGAGCTGCACCCGCACCTGCCCGCTCCAGGGCATGCCCACCGTCTCGACCATGCGTTGCATGGCTTTGATGCGGCCAAACAGATAGTCGTCGGCGTAATCGACGGCGTCGATGCCGTAGTGGTCGCGCAGCCAGTGCACCTGTTCGACTACAAACGCCTCGGAATGTTGCCGCCAGGTGCGTTTCATCACCACTTCGTTGTAGCAGAAACCGCACCGGAACGGGCAGCCGCGCGAGATGTAGACCGGGATGGCGCGGCGGTAGGGGCCGGATTGCAGGAAGTAGGCCGGGATGTTTGGCAGCAGATCCCAGCGCGGGCGGAAGTCATCCAGGTTGGCGATGAACGGGCGTTCGGGGTTGATGTGGATGTCGCCCCCCTCGTCCCGCCAGGCCAGACCCCGAATGCTGGCCAGCTCCCGTCCGTCGGCCAGCGCCTGCGTGAGTTCCTGCGCCGTGACCTCGCCTTCGTTGACGATGACGAAATCGACATAATCCTCTTTCAGCACCGCCTCGGGCATGATCGTGGCATGGACGCCGCCCCAGACGGTGGGGATGCCCATGGCTTTGACAGCCTGGGTGGCCTCGATAGTCGTCCGTAGTTGCGGGCCGGTGATGGTGCTGAAGCCGACCCAATCCGGGCGTCGGCGCTCCACCTCGCGCAAGAAATTTTGTTTGCCCGCCTCTGTCTCATGGAAGATGCGCACTTCGCAGCCTAATTGCAGCAGGGCGTCGGCCACATACATGATCCCAAAAGGGGGATACATGTCGCGCTCGTTGCGAAAATTGACCAGAAAGACGGAGGCGGGCATGGGGGTCCTCGTTCGGGCGGCTGGGGTAGCTGCGCTGAGCCGAAGGTGACTACAGTGGGTGTAGCGCCGGGCGAACCGGCCGGTAGGGACGATGGCGAAGGCTGAATCTGTCTGGCGCTCGGCCAGAGGTCTCAGACTGCGCGGGACGGAGTGAGCGAGCCGGGTCGGCGCCCAGGCACAAGGGCCAACCGGCTAGGTGATGGCGCTCAGTGCGAGCTGAAGGTGACTTGCTTCAGTTCTTCGTGTTTGACGAGGGTCGGCTTTTCGTACTTCATGTTACATCCTCCCAAGAGTCCATCGGTGTGGGAGCCGGCGGGATGCAAGGGCATCATCGCTGGCAGTCGATTGGTTGGCCGAAGCGCAGCTACCCCAGGCGCCCGAAGTTGGCCGGACAATCGTGATGATTGGATTGTGCTGACAAGATGGATAGGGCGGGTGGGGGTCGAACCCACAAGTGCCTTTGCACGGCGGATTTTAAGTCCGCTGCGTATGCCATTTCGCCACCGCCCCGTGGCGATGCTTCAAACACAGACCCTAAAGGCATGAAGTCTTTAGGGTCTGTGTTGCTTCTCGCTTGTCGCCGGCGATGATAGCAGCAAGCGGGGGAGTCGTCAAATGTGTGGCGAGCAGGTCAATCCGCGGCCCCGCGCCCGCCCATTTCGCGGTCGAGCAAGAGCAGCCCCGGCCCTGAATCACCGGCAAGCCGCAGATTGGCGACGGCGGCGGTGGCGTTCTTCTCTTCTTCCACCTGTTCGTCGATGTACCACTGCAACAGCACCTGGGTGGGGTAGTCGCCCTCATCTACCGCCAGCTTGTAGAGGCTGTGGATCAGCCCGGTGACTTTCTGCTCGTGGGCGAGGGTCTTTTCGAAGATGGCAAGCGTGCTGCCGGAGCCGGCCGGCGGGGCATCGACGGCTTTGAGGACGATGGCGCCGCCGCGGTCGTTCATGTAGTCGAACAGCTTGAGCGCGTGCTGCGTCTCCTCCTGGTACTGCAGCCGCATCCAATGGGCAAAACCGGGCAGGTTCTGCGCCTCGAAATAGGCTGACATGGACAGATAGACGTAGGCCGAATAGAGTTCGGCGTCGATCTGATCGTTGATGGCGTTCTGGACTTTTTGGCTGAACATATTTGATTTCTCCATTTGGGTGGGGTAGGATGGTCGTGGTGTGTGTGACGTGTGACGCGGCGCGCGGCGTGGGTCTTACGTCGGGCCGGGTTGCCAACTCTACGCCAGCGAACAATCGGTGGAATGGTATTCTAGCCTGCTTGACGGCATACTACTTTTGGAGTATTCTGCCTTTTGAAGCAGCATTTCGGGTCGCGAAGCAGTCTTGTCGTCTTGTTTTCCAGGTGTGTAGACGTTTCTGGGCTGGCTTTGCGCACTTCCCCCCATCAGGTTTGTGCTCAGGCGTGCCATAGCGGCATTGAGATGGCGCGCGATCTTCATGGAGTTCTCGCGGAGGATTCGCATCGAGGCAGGTCGGCTCGTTCGTAGAGTCGATGGCCCTGCGAAGTCAGCAAAACACTTGACAGGCTCGTTTCGGGTCTGACGGTCGACAATGCAACGACGGATTTCGACAACGTGGGCGGTGCCGATAATGCTCGCCCTCCTCCTTCTCTTGCTGGTGGTGTTCCTGGGGCCGGTCAATAGCGCCGCGTCCGCCCTCCAGGCTGACCAGGCTTCTGCTCTGGAGCCACAGGCCACGCCCACCACGGTCGTCCTCAGTCAGGGACTGAACGGCTATGCCGGCACGACCGACACCTGGCTGAATTTCTTTGCCACCTCTACCAACTATGGCGCCGCCGATCGGTTTCAGGTGAGGGGTGGGGGGCAGGCCAGCGCCCTCGTGCGTTTCGATTTGTCGTCACTGCCGGCCGGCGCGACGATCCTCGACGCCCATCTGCAACTCCATACGATCGGACGATCTTCGGTTGGCCCGATCGATGTCGGCGCCTTTGGCCTGCGCCGGCCGTGGAAAGAGAACGAGGCGACGTGGGCTGAGGCGGCGGCGGGCGACCCGTGGGCCGGGCCAGGCGCCAGCAACCCTGATTTCGACAGGTTGCCAGCGTCATCCTCGGTCGCCTCGGTATCAACGCTCAACGACGATTACGTCTGGAATGTGACGGATCTGGTGCAGGGCTGGTATGCCGACTCCTCCGGCAACAACGGCCTCATCCTGGTCGGTGTCAGCAGCACTCTAATCGCCTACGAATTTCAATCCTCATTTGGCGGCTACTTCGAAGATCGCCCGAAACTGGTCATCACCTATGTGGAGGGGACGGTAGAGACCTCCACGCCCACACCCACGTTCACGCCCTCAAGCAATACATCGACCCCGACCCCCAGCCCAACGCCCGTCCCCACCATTTCCGTCATCCTCAGCCAGGGGCGCGATGGCTACACCGGCACGAACGACACCTGGATCAACTCCTTTGCTACCACGGCCAATTACGGCGCGGCCACCTTGCTGGAGGTGCGAGGGGGCGGGCAATCGAGTTCGCTCGTGCGCTTTGATCTTTCATCCCTGCCAGCCGCCGGCATCACCATCCAGCGGGCGCGGCTGCGGTTGTACAGCCTGTCGCGCTCGAACAGCGCCCCGGTCAATGTTGGGGCCTTCGGGCTGTTGCGGCCGTGGGCCGAGCACGAGGCCACCTGGGAGATGGCGATGGCCGGACAGCCGTGGCACAAGCCCGGCGCCACCGGCGACGACAGCGACCGCACCCGCGACCCGATCGCCGTCAGCCCGGTGCCGGCGGTCAATGTCTGGACGGATTGGGATGTCACACCCCTGGCAAACTTCTGGCACGACGTTCCGAGTGAGAATTTCGGCATCCTCTTGCAAGGGATCAGCCCCACGTTGGTGCAATATGACTTCCAATCTTCATTTGGCGGCGATTGGCAGCAGCGCCCGCAGTTGGTGGTCGATTACAGCTTCGATCTGAACACCACCGACACGCCCACGCCCACGATGACACCCACTTCGACCTCCAAACCTACCTCCACAGCCACCCGCACTCCCACGTCTACACCTACACCCACCCCCAGCCGCACGCCCACTTTTACCACCACCCCCACCGCCACCCCCAGTCGAACGCCCACTTCTACCACCACCCCCACGGTCACTCCCAGCCAAACGCCCACCCCCACAGCCACTCCCAGCCAAACGCCCACCCCTACTGCTACCCCCACCTCCACGCCCGGCCCAACGGCTACGCCCACCCCCACGCCCACGCCATCGCCCACCCCCAGCCCGACGCCCACACCCACCCCAACCGCCACCTTCACCCCAACGCCGACTTTCACCCCCACCGCCACCCCCACGGCTACGGCCACGCTCACCCTCACGCTCACCCCGACGGCCACGCCCACCGGCCCTTCCTCGCCGCCTGATAGCTACGAAGACGATAACGCCTGCACCCGCGCCAACGTCATCCCCACGGATGGCTCGACTCAAACCCACAACTTCAACCGGCCGGGCGACCAGGATTGGATCAAATTCACCGCCGAAGAGCACAAGACCTACGTCATCGAGACCTCGAACATTGGCGCCGACCACAACGGCGTGCTCTCGATCTTCAACGCCTGCCAGAACCCGTCGCTTGGCTCGGCCGACAATGCTTTTGGGCAGACGCTGCGCCTGGAATGGGACGTCCAAACGGCCGGCGTCTACTACCTGAAGATGCAGCAACACGATCCCACCATCTTCGGTCCGACTACCAACTATAACATCAGTGTCAGCAAGGACGTTTTGCCACCCTCGCCGCCGGCCAGCCTGCGCACCTCGGCCCTCGACCGCGCCCTGGCCATCCAGTGGCGGCGCAGCTCGGGCCGCGATGTTGCAGGCTATTACGTCTGGTTTGGCACCACATCCGGCTTCTACAGCGGTTTCGAGCCGGTAGATGGGGCGGATGTCACCTACTTTGAGCTGACCGGGCTACAGAATGGACTGCGCTATTACGTTGCCATCAGCGCCTACGACTTTTCGGGCAATGTCAGCAACCGCTCGTTGGAGATCAGCGCCCAGCCGGCTCCCCCGCCCGACCAGACGGCGCCGGTAGTTGCCATCGATCAGCCAACGGCCAACGCCGCCTATTCGACCACGCTCGGCATCCTCAGCGTCGGCGGCGCCGCGACCGACATTGCCAACAACCTCAGCCGGGCGCGGGTGCGCAACATCACCCGCAGCAAGGAATGGTGGGATTACAGTCTGGAGGGCGGGAGCGACTCGTTCCACATCGACAACGTCGAGTTGGGTCAGGGCGCCAACGATATCGAAGTCACCGTCTTCGATTCGGCTGGCAACCAGGGAACCGATAGCTTGACCATCAACCGCCTGACTTCTAGCCCCGGTTCGGTCATCATCCTGGCGGGGCGAAACGACACCAACAGTCTGCAAACCAATATCGAAAACGCCACCAACCGCGCCTATCGGGTGTTCAAGGGAGCCGGATTCAGCGACGACGACATCTATTACCTGGCGCCTGTCTCCCAGGACCCGAACGGGGATGGCGTGTACAACGAAGTCGACGCCACGACGAGCGCCAGCAATCTGCAACAGGCGATCACGGTTTGGGCGGCGAGCGGCGGGCGGGTTGGCCCTGGCAAGCCGCTCTATCTCTACATGATGGATCATGGCGAGATCGACTATTTCTGCGCCGACGGCTGCACCTCGTCGGGTCGCTTCACTGCCCGTTCGTTGGATGGCTGGTTGGGCAGTCTGGAAAGCAGCAGCAGCGTGGATCAGATCAATATCATCGTCGAGGCCTGCCATTCCGGCAGCTTCATCGACCGCAGCGGCGAACCTCTGCAGAGCATTTCGCGCTCGGGCCGGGTGGTCATCACCTCGACCAACCGCGACAACAATGCCTATGCCTCGGCCCAGGGCGCCTATTTCTCCGATTCCTTCTTCTCGTGCGTGGCGGCCAGCAACAGCTTGCGCTTCTGCTTCGACCAGGCCCGCTCTGCCATCGCCGCCACTGGCAACCTGCAACAACCGTGGATGGACGACAACGGCGACGGCCTCAGCAACACCCTCGATGGTTCGCTGGCGCAGGGCCGCTACGTCACACACTTCTTTGGCATCTCGCCCCCTCGCTTCGTGGCAGCGACGGTGAGGGTGGTGGGTGGCAATGGCGTCTTGGAAGCCCGCCTGGAAAGCGGCTCCGAGCCGGTCGAGTTGGTGTGGGCGGCGGTCTATGCGCCGTCGTTCCAAGAACCAGACAACACCACGCTCGACCTGGGGGTGCCGTTGGTGGCCCTGAGCGCAGTTCCAGGCCAGCCGGACCTCTATCGCGCCACGTACAACGGTGGTTTCATCGAACCAGGCGCTTATCGTGTGGTTTTCTACGCCCAAGACCGCGTCGAAAGCTACGCCCAGCCCTGGCTGCTCATCAGTGGGGGGGCGCAGGTCTTTCTGCCCATGGCCCTGCGCGCCAGTCACTGAAAAGGAGGCACAACCGCAACTGAACCCAAACACCCCTCGACTACTCACCACTCTACCCTGTCACATCTCATGCAACCCTCAGGAGGGAGGGAATCTATGAATGCGAACAATCCCACTCAGGCGCGGCGCCGGCTGTTGTTGGCAGTCCTGACGCTCGCTCTGACACTCATCGTGATCGTGCCGCTGGTCGTGGCGCAACCGGCCCCGGCCCCGGCGGCGCCCGGCGCGCCCGGCGCATCCAGCCCGGCCGCCCTCGACCCCGCCGGCGCCCTCGGCGCCGATGACGGCGTCCTCGATGTCGGCGCCGAGCACCAGGCCGACGGCCCGCCCTACGGCTCCAGCCCTGGCGACCTGCCCATCTGCCAGACCTCGGCCAACAATTTCTACTGGCGGATGCGCAACATCGGCGGCTACACCGGCTCCAACAGCTTCCTCTACGCCAACAGCCTGGCCTGGGAAACAGACTGGAAGAGATCGGCCTTAGGCGGCTCGGAGGAAATCTACGCCGACAACGTCGATATCGCCTACTACTGCGACCACGGCAGCAACGGCGCCGTCTACTTCCCCTGGGGCCACACCGATAACTGGCTCGTGCCCAACGATTGCTACGGCTCGTGGGGCACCAAGGACAACGAGTGGATGGCCTTTGGCACCTGTCTGACCCTGACCGACCGCGGTGGCTGGGCCAACTGCATGAATGGCCAACACCTGATCGCCGGCTACATCACCGTCTCCTATGATTCCGACGAAGGCGGCGAATGGGCCAATCGGCTGCTGGCCGGCAACACCGTCACCCAGGCCTGGTTCGGGATGTGCGACGCCACTCAGCCCAGCAGCGTGGTGGCCCGCGTCATCGCCGAAGACTGGCGCCATTTCAGCGACCGCATCTGGAATCGCGGCGGCCCGGCCTATGGCGACATCGTCGACAGCTGGTACTACTGGCAAGACCACCAATGCTACAAGGCCCCGCCCAAGATCATCGACCCTGACTCGATCACGGCCATGCCGGCCTATGTCGTGCAGGATCGGGCAGTGAACACGGACTTCGTGCAGAACATCGCCGGCGCGCTGGGTCTGGAAGGCCAGGCCACGCTGGACAACGGCGTCTACACCCTAGTCGACACCACCGGCGGCATGACGCACACGCTGACGGTCGATGCGGCTTCGGGCGGCTATCAGTACCAGAACAATAGCACGCTCTGGGTGGCGCCCGATCCCAGCGAGCCGGCCGCCCTCCCCGACCCGGCGGAAGCGATGCACCTGGCCGATAACTTCTTCCTGGCGAACGCCCAAGCCCTGCCCGGCGCTTCCTATCTGGCCAATGGCTCTGCCTTTACCGAGCAAGTGACCCAGGCGGAGCGCGGCGGCGGCTTTCTGGGGGCGGATCGCATCGTCCAGGAGCAGGGTGTGGATGTCATGGTCGCCTACGGCCGCAATCTGACCGTGGGTCTGGCCCAGGGCGGCACGACTGAAGTCTCGGTCGCAGGCCCCGGCGCCGGCACCAAGTACTACATCGCCCAGGCTGCCACCGCGCAAGACGCCCTGGCCGGCGGCCCCGCCGGCGTCGTTGGCGGCTCGCGCGATGTGAGCATGGGCGCGTCTATCGCCGTCCAGGACTCCGATAAGGCCTGGGAGGCGTTCGAGGCCGATCATCAACTGGCCATTGTCACCATCCCGCTGGACGCCGACCACTTCGAGCGCCATCCCATCTCCGACACGCTGGCCTACTACGAGCAGCCACACGGCATCTCGCAGCAGGAACTGATCCCGGTCTGGGTCTTCAATGCCGACCTGTTCAAGGGCCAGGACCTGCTGGTGGCCAACGCCCTCATCTACGTCCCCGCCTCGCCCGACTACTACCCGCCTACGGGACAGATCATCAGCCCCGCCGATGGCTTCGGCGCCGTGGCCGGACAGCAGATCACCTTCAAGGCGCAGGCAACCGGCGGCTTCGGACCATTCACCTACGACTGGTCTTCCAGCGTCGATGGCCCGTTGGGCACGGGGGCTGAGATCATGGCAGCCCTGAGCGGTGCAGCCCACCCTGAACAGGATGGCCCCACGCCGCACAGCATCAGCGTCAAGATCACCAACGCCAACGGTCAGTCGCGTACGCTCACTGTCGGGGTCACTGTCGGTCGACCGATCTACTTGCCCATGCACCTGTTCGCTCACTGATCGTTCCATCCTCGTTCGGGTTGGCGGGGCTATCCGGCCCCGCCAACCCACCCATTTCGTTTCCGTCCGGCCCCGTCCGGACACCCCACCACCGCCCTGGGAGGCAGGCTGATGAGCGACTCCACCACCCCATCCGGCGCCGCTGGCGCCCAAACACGCACCCGGCGGCCCCTGGGCTGGTTGCCTGGCGCCGCCGGCATCGCCCTCATCGTTGTCTTGCTGTCGTGGGCAGCGTTGTCGCCAGTGCAAGGAGCCGCGCCGGGCAGTCTGCTGCCATTCCTCGCCCCTCAGAACCCCGGCCCCGACCTGGTAATCAGCACGCTCCGCCTTTCCCAGGCCGTCCCCGCTGCCAACACACCGGTCGATATCGAAGTCCGCGTCACCAACCAGGGCACCACCGCCAGCCCCGCCTTCTTCACCTATCTCTACACCGATCTGGCCGCCCCCCCCACCCCCGGCACGCCCGACCGCACCTTCTTCCAATATTTCGGCCTCAACCCTGGCCAATCGATCACCTTCACCTACCAGGGCCATACTTTTGCCACCGTCGGTTGCGACCACAATGTCTATGCCTGGGTCGATCGCGACAACGAGGTTGTCGAAGACAACGAAGAAAACAACCTCAGCCTGATCACCTTCTGCGTGGGGACGACGCCGACTCCCACGGCCACGCCCTCTCCCACGATCTCCCCGACCCCCACACTCACGCCCACCGCCACGGATACCCCCACCCCGGCCCCCTGCCAGGCTGACGCCTTCGAGCCGGACCTCACCTGTGGCGCTGCTGCCGCCATCACCACCAACGGCCTGCAACAAATCCGCAACCTCTGTCCCGTCGGCGACGAAGACTGGGCCAAATTCACCGCCACCGCCGGGATCACCTATACCGTCGCCACCTCCAACACCGGCGTCGACGCCGACACCGTCCTGGCGGTCTATAACCAGTGCAACCAGCCGCCCGCCAGCACCAGCGACCCGGCCTTTGGCAATGGCGCCCAACTGGTCTTCCAGGCCCCCACCACGGGGACTTACTATGTCCGGGTCAAGCACCACAACGCCACCTACGGCCAAAACGCCTCCTATCAGCTTTCCGTCACCGGCGCCACCGACTGCGCCGGCGATACCTTCGAGCAAGACAATTCGTGTTCTGCAGCCCGCGATGTGACAGTGGGCGGCCCGCTCCAGCGCCGTCGCTTCTGCGCCTCGCAGGATGCCGATTGGATCAAGTTCCCGGCCTCCAGCGGCGCCACCTATGCCATCACCCCCACCCTGGTTGGCCCCGATGCCCATCCTCAACTGACCGTGCTCGACCAATGTGGCGCCCAGACGCCGGTCACGCAGGGCCAGAACCTGCAATGGACGGCCGCCGCCGACCAGACCTATTACATCGGCATCCAGAACCAGAACCCCGACATCTTCGGCCCCACCACCAACTATGACCTGCGGGTGCAGATGACAGCCTGCGCCCCGGACGATTTCGAGGGCGACAACACCCCCACGGACGCCAGCCTCTCGCTCCCCACCGGCGCCGGGCAGGACCACGACTTCTGCCCGTTGGGCGATCTGGACTGGACGCGCTTCCAGGCTCAGGCGGGGCAACTGTATGTGATGGAAACCTTCGAGTTGGCCGACGACGCTGACACCAAGATCTGCCTCTACCAGGCCGACGGCAGCACTCAGATCGCCTGCAACGACGATGGCGGCGGCGCCCTGGCCTCGCGGCTGCGCTGGACGGCCGCTGCTGCCGGCGACTACTATCTGCGGGTCGAGAACCGCAAGAGCGGGGTCAGCGGCCCCACCACCGGCTACAATCTGGCCATCACCGCCGGCGAAACCTACGACGCCTTCGAGCAGGATGGAACCAAGGATCTGGCCAAGACCATCGCCAGCGATGGCACGCCCCAACACCACAACTTCACGCCCGATGGCGACCAGGACTGGGTGAAGTTCGAGGCCGTGGCCGGCGAACCGTATACGATGCAATCGGCCTGCGTGGGCGGCGATTGCGACACGATCATGCACCTGATCGGCAGCGACGGGACGACCGAGCTGAGCCAGAACGACGACTACGGCTCCGGCCCCGGTTCGCGCATTACCTACATCTTCCCGCAGGCGGGGACCTACTACGTGCGGGTGCATCACTATCGCTCCAACCGGTCGGGCAACGGCACCCGCTACGACCTGACCGTGACCCGCAACTACCAGCCGCCGACGCCCACCCCCACCGCCACCCCCACCACCTCTGGCGGCCCCACCCCCACGC
Organism: Caldilineales bacterium; assembly: GCA_019695115.1. Lineage (GTDB taxonomy): Bacteria > Chloroflexota > Anaerolineae > J102 > J102 > SSF26. The sequence continues at coordinate 106,578 of JAIBAP010000006.1, forward strand.
CCACCGTCACCCCACCCGCTTCCGGCATCCAAACACTCATCGTCACCAACCGCGAGCGCCTGTCTGCGCTCTACGGCGAGACTGCGGCCACAGATGTGATGAACGCCCTCGCCCTCCTGGCTGACCACCCCCTGGTCAAGGGCCAGATCGTCCAGGTGGAGAACAACGCCGCCGCCAACACGGCTTACATCCAATGGGCCAACAACTTGCGCGACACCAACGCCACTCAAGCCGTCAGCGCCGCCGTCCGCAATGTGATCCTTTCCTATCTGGCCAACAACCCCAACGTGCAGTACATCGTGTTGGTGGGCAACGACATGGTGATCCCGTTCCGGCGCTTTCCCGACCGCACCCGCTATTCCGAAAGCCGTTACCAGGCCTTTGTGACCGGCAACACCACCATCTGGGCTGCCTGCCGCGACAACATGGCCCTGACCGACGACTACTACGCCGACCGTGAGCCGAACCTGGTGGGCGGGCGCGAGATCTACGTGCCCGATTTCGGCCTGGGCCGGCTGCCCGAAGGCCCGAACGAGATCACCGTCTTCATCAACAATTTCATCGCCAACAGCGAAATCCATCTCCAACGGGCGCTCGTCACCGGCTACGATTTTGTCGCCGATACCGGCGTCAACATCTCGACCACCATCTCCTCTGACCTGGGGCCGGATGGCTCGGTCGATGGCGGTCTCAACGGCGAATTTTGGCAGGCGTCGAGCTTACGCGAGCGCCAGCTCAACACCGTTCCCCGCTTCGATGTTCAGTCCATCAACGGCCACGCCAGCCATCATCTGGAAGGCGCTCCCGTGGGTGGCTCGGTAGCCGATACTGATATCCGCAGCTACGGCTCGTCGGATCTGCGCGGGAGCCTGGTGTTCACGGTGGGCTGTCATTCGGGTCTGAACGACGTGGGGGGCTTACCGGCCGGCCTCGATCTGGCGCAGGCCTTCTTTGGGCGCGGGGCCAACTACATCGCCAACACCGGCTATGGCTGGGGGTCGAACAACGGTTTGGGCTGGTCCGAGCGTCTGATGAGCAATTTCACCAAAGAGTGGACAAAGGGCGCGTCGGTGCCTATCGGCCGGGCGTTCATGGCGGCCAAACAGCGCTATTTCACCGAAACGAGCAATTTCGACGCTTACGACGAGAAGGCGATGCAGGAATCGACTCTCTACGGGCTACCGCAGTACCGCCTGGTCAGCGGCGGCGTCCTCGGCCCTGAGGACCCCTTCCCTGGCGTCAGCTTCACCACCACCCTGCCCCTGGGCGACGAAGAAGTCAACGTCGGCAAGCTCGACCTCAGCCTCAACGGTTCCTTCACCGCCCTGGACGAGACACAGACCACCGACGGCGCCTTCTACAGCATCAACGACAGCACGCAGGTGGCCGCCAACCAGCCCGTGCAGCCGCAGATCTACGCCAATGTCACCTCGCAGACGGCGGGCCGCGCCCACGGGGTGATCATCCGCGGGGGCAGCTACACCGATGTCCCGGCCGTGGACCCGTTGGTGGCGCAGCCGGTGCACGAGTGGGTGCCCCGCGCCGATTGGGCCGAGCCGGCCGCCCTCAGCGACGGCTGGTGGCCGCCAGAACCGGCCAATGTCCAGGCGCTGGATACGGGCCGGCCGCTGGATCAACTCGTCACCCAGATCGGGCAGTTCGATGCCTCAACCGGGCAGCAGCGGCTGTACGACGATATGAGCCTCGACCTGCTGTACTCGGACAGCGAGGACTGGACCCCGCCGGCGATCACGCTGGTGAGCGAGAGCGTGGATCTACACCGGCGGGTGGCAAAGGTGAAGGTCGAGGCCAGCGATCCATCCGGGATCATGGCGGTGGTCGTCCTCTACACCCATGGCGACGGCGTCTGGAGCGACCAGGACCTCGATTTCGACATCGCCGCCGACAAATGGTTGGGCGAGATCCCGGCCACCGAGCGGACAAGCTATTGGGTGCAGGTGATCGACAAAGCCGGCAACGTCGCCTCTGACACCAACAAGGGCTATTACTACGCCCTGGCCGAGAGCTTCCGCCAGTTGTTCTTGCCCACGCTGTTGCGTCTGCGGCCATGAGTCTTTGACTCCCTTTGGCCTCTGCATTATGATCCTGTCCTGATGAAAACAACCACCGTCACGACCAGGTCAGAGAACATGCAGGCATTAACGCTTACTCTTGCAGCAGAGAACGATCTGATTGTCATTCCAGGCGAGTTGGCGCGCCGGGCAGGTCTGACCGCGGGCAGTGTGCATGTTGTTCTTGGCCACCAGAGCCTTACGCTGATAGCCGAGGCGCCGAAGATTGACTACACGATCCAGGCCCATTCTCTGGCGGCAACCTTGCGAGAGCAAGCTGCCGAGTTTGCGTCCCCGGCCGAAGAGGAACCAGGCGCCGAGTATTGGACCCCCATCCCATGACCCCCGGCATCCAAATCCTCGGCCCCGTCACTCCCGAAGCCGCCGAAGTCCTCAGCCCGCCCGCCCTGGCCTTCGTGGCCGCCCTGCACCGTCGCTTCGACGACCGCCGGCGCGACCTGCTGCGGGCGCGCATCGCCCGCCAGGAGAGCTTCGACCGCGGCGCCCTGCCCGACTTCCTGCCGGAGACGGTCGAGGTGCGAGCCGCAGATTGGCGCGTGGCCGAGACCCCGCCCGACTTGCAGAAACGCTGGGTCGAGATCACCGGCCCGGTCGAGCGCAAGATGATGATCAACGCCTTCAACTCTGGCGCCAGCGTCTTCATGGCCGACTTCGAGGACGCACTGTCGCCATCGTGGGAGAACGTCATCCAGGGCCAGATCAACCTCATCGACGCCGTCCGCAGGCGCATCGGCTACACCAGCCCGGAAGGCAAAGACTACCGGCTCAACGAGCAGATCGCCACCCTGCTCGTGCGCCCGCGCGGCTGGCATCTGACCGAGCGGCATCTGTTGGTGGATGGCCGGCCGGTCTCGGCCAGCCTGTTCGATTTCGGCCTCACCTTCTTTCACAACGCCCACGAACTGATCCAGCGCGGCAGCGGCCCCTATTTCTACCTGCCCAAGCTCGAAAGCCACCTGGAAGCCCGGCTGTGGAACGATGTCTTCGTCGCCGCCCAACACGCCATCGGCCTGCCGGCGGGCGTCATCCGGGCCACCGTCCTGATCGAGACCATCCTCGCCGCCTTCGAGATGGACGAAATCCTCTACGAATTGCGCGACCATGCTTCGGGGTTGAACGCCGGCCGTTGGGACTACATGTTCAGTTGCATCAAGAAATTCCGGGCGCGGGCCGACCTGATCCTGCCCGACCGCGGCCAGGTGACGATGGCCGTGCCCTTCATGCGCGCCTATTGCCAACTGCTGGTCAAGACCTGCCATCGCCGTCAGGCCCACGCCATTGGCGGCATGGCAGCCTACATCCCCAGCCGTCGCGACCCAGTCGTGAACGAGAAGGCGCTGGCAGCCGTGCGCGCCGACAAAGAACGCGAGGCCGGCGACGGCTTCGATGGCACCTGGGTGGCGCATCCCGACCTGACCCCCACCGCCTGGGAAATCTTTGCCCGCACCCTGGGCGAGCGCCCACACCAAAAAGAGCGACTGCGCCAAGATGTGGCGGTCGAGGCGGGCCAACTGCTGGATTTCCGCATCGAGGGCGGGACCATCACCGAGGCAGGGTTCCGCACCAATGTCAGCGTCGCCCTGCAATACCTGGACGCCTGGCTGCTGGGCAACGGCGCCGCCGCCATCAACAACCTGATGGAAGACACCGCCACCGCCGAAATCTCGCGCTCGCAACTGTGGCAATGGCTGCACAATCGCGCCCATCTGAACGACGGACGTCCGGTCAGCGCCGACCTGTATCAGCAGGTGCGGGACGAAGAATTGGCCCGTTTGGGCGAGGGCGGGCGGCTGAGCGAGGCCGCCGTCCTCCTCGATGAGCTGGTGCTGAACCCCTCCTTCATCGAATTCCTCACCTATCTGGCTTACGACCACCTGGCCTGATGCACCCGAATTCGTTCCGCTTTGCGCTTGGTCAGGCGGCGATCACAGTTTTTCGCAGCGCCGGCTTCCGCGCTCCCTTGCACGAGTTGATGGTCGTCCCTGAACCCGACCGGACGCCCAAACTCAACCGGCTGCTGGATGAACCGACCACTTTTCCTTGTTGGAGCATCCACATCGCCCTCGGCCCGGCCTCGGTGCTGGTCGATCCCGGCCGCTACATCGCCCCGCCCGACGACCCCTGGTGGCTCCCCGCCGCCGAAATCCCGCCCGACCTGAGCGCGCAACTGCCCGCCGCCGGCATCGACCCGGCCTCGCTCACGCACGTGGTCATCACCCACCTCCACGATGACCATTTCGGCGCTGCCTGGTGTGCATCGACGCCGTGTTTCCCCAACGCCCGCCACCTCTTGGGCCGCCCCGACTGGGACTCCGCCGACTTCCGACAGTGGCTGGCCGACCCGGACTCTTCGGCCCATCGAATCCTGGGCGGGCTCCATGACCGGGGGCTGGTGGAGCTGGTCGAGGGCGCTCGAACCCTGGTCGAGGGCATCGACCTGATCCCCGCGCCCGGCGAGACCCCCGGCCACCAGATCGTGCGTGTGCATTCCCGTGGGCGAACGCTCTACTGTCTGGGCGATCTCTATCACCATGCCCTGGAAGTAAGCCGGCCGGAGTGGATGGCCGCATGGACGGACGCCGAGGCCGCTGGCCGCAGCCGGGCGATGCTGGTCGAGCGCGCTCTGGCCGAGGACGCCCTGCTGATCGCCACCCACATCCCTGCGCCGGGCCGGCTTCGGCGCACCCCTGCCGGCGTCGAATGGCAGCCTGCGGAGGATTTGCCAGTTATGAGTTATCGAGAAGAGCACTCGTCCGCTACTAGGCAGAACTGACCCACCGGGCTGCATCTTCGTGGAGCGAGCCGACAATAGCCCAGTATTCGTCATCGCGGCAGTCTTCGCGCCCCAAACCAAAGGTTGCTGCCTGCTCGCGTAGCGATAAGGCCACGGTCTGCCAACGGGCTGCGTAGTCGGTCTCAGCCGGTATGGAAGTGATGGTCAGGCGATGATCGCCCGGAATCACCATAACTGCCCCCTCTTGTAGTCCGGTCTCACGAGCGAGAGTGGCCGGGAGCACCAACACGGGCTCATCAGAAAAACGCATGTTGCAGGCAGTCATCAGATTGCTCCTATGTGATCCGCATGAAGTGGGTGACATGATACACCCCCGGTTTTCAGCCGTCAATTCCGCTGTTGACTGGCCGCTGACAGACCACCAACAGACTGGCGCGTTGGGCAAGACTCTGCAACCAGAGTAGAATTGGCGTGTTCCTCGTCTACCTCACTCTTCGGTCGTTCTCTATGCGACCAGACAGACCTTCTATTCCCTCTCCTGTAAGGTGTCGCTATGGTGCATTCGGAAGACTCCTTCTCAGCAAAGCTCAGCGATGAACGTCCTTTCCTTGTCGCCCTGGCTGAGATCATCCCCCCCGACCGCCTGCTCACCCGTCCAGCACAGCTCGTCCCCTACGAATCCGACGCCCTGACGGCCTACCGCGCCCGGCCGCTGGCCGTTGTCCTGCCCGAAACGCAGGATGAGGTCATCGCCGCCGTGCGGCTGTGCCACCAATTTGGGGTCCCGTTCGTGGCCCGGGGCAGCGGCACCAGTCTGTCGGGCGGCTCCTTGCCGGTGACGGATGGCATCGTCATCGGCCTCAACCGCCTGAACCATCTCCTGCGCCTCGACCCGGAACAGCGTCTGGCGGTGGTGGAGCCAGGCGTCGTCAACCTGGCCATCTCGCAGGCGGCCGCGCCCTACGGCCTTTATTATGCGCCCGACCCTTCCAGCCAACCCGTGTGCACCATCGGCGGCAATGTCGCCTTCAATTCCGGCGGCGCCCACTGCCTCAAATACGGCATGACCAGCAACCATGTGCTTGGGATCAAGGCCGTGCTGCCCGATGGCGAGGTCGTCCATCTGGGCGGCGAGAGCCAGGAAAGCGTCGGCCCCGACCTGGTGGGGCTGTTCGTCGGCTGCGAAGGGCTGTTCGGCATCGCCCTGGAGATCACCGTCCGGCTGGTGCCCCGGCCCGAAATGTATCGCACCGTCCTGGCGGCCTACGATAGCCTGGCCAGGGCGGGCGAAGCCGTGGCCCAGGTGGTGGCGTCGGGTTTGCTGCCGGGGGCGATCGAGATCATGGACGCGCTGGCCATCCGCGCCGCCGAGGCAGGGGTCAACGCCGGTTATCCCAAGGGGGCGGCGGCGCTGCTGATCGTCGAGCTGGAGGGCGAGACGGTGCAAGTGGGGGTCGAGTTCGACCGCCTGGTGAAGGTCATCCAGGCATCGGGGGCCTATGAGGTGCGCGTGGCCCAGAACGAGGCCGAGCGGGCCATGATCTGGAAAGGGCGCAAGGGCGCGTTTTCGGCGGTGGGCCGGCTCAGCCCCGACTACATCGTGCAGGATGGCGTTGTCCCCCGCAGCCGTCTGGGCGAGGCGCTGGCCGAGATCGACCGGCTGAGCAGCGAATACGGGCTGCGCGTGGCCAATGTCTTTCATGCCGGCGACGGCAACCTGCACCCGCTTATCCTCTACGATGGCCGCGAGGCCGGCGCCTACGATCGGGCCGAGGGGCTGGCGGGCGAGATCATCAAGATGTGCATCCGCATGGGCGGCTCGATCACGGGCGAGCATGGCGTGGGCATCGAAAAACGGCAGTACCTGCCCGCCCAATTCAACGAGATCGACATGGCCGCCCTGCACAGGCTGCGATGGGCCATGGATCCGGGCGAGCTGGCTAATCGGGGGAAGATGTTTCCGTGAGTGGCAGGGGGCAGGGTGCAGAGCTTGTCCTGAGTGAAACGAAGGATCGCAGGTGGCAAGTGGCAGATGGCAAGTCGCAAGTGGCAAGTGGCGGGTGGTATGTAGATCCGTCGCCCGCCGCCCTTGTCTACTTGTCTCCACGTCTCTGCGTCCCTGCGTCTCTCCGTCTCCCCTTCATCGGAACCAGGCTCCTCAAGTCGGCGTCTACTTTTCTGATTCCCGCCGCCTTTGCTATAATCCGCCGTCGTTGCGGCGTAGGCCCGGCCATGCCTGGGTCTGCGCCTCTCTTTTGACCCGACTCTGAGGTAAGAACCCCACCATGTTTGTTCGCAACTGGCGCCTCGCCTGCCTGGGCCTGACCGCCGCCCTCCTGCTGGCGGCCTGCGGCAACCAGGCCACGCCTGAGCCCACCCCCACCCGCACCCCCCGGCCCACCTTCACCCCCACCCCCCAGGGTCAGGTGGCCAACAACCAGCTTTTCCAGACCCCGACCCTCGACCCGAACCAACCGACGCCGACCGAGGTCTTCATCCTCCCTACCGACACCCCCGCCCCACCCACCGACACGCCGCCCCCGCCCACCGACACCCCCGCTCCCACCCTTGAGCCAACCGTCCAGCCGGCCGCCGTTTTCTCCGGCCAGGTCGTCAATGTCCGCTCCGGGCCTGGAACCAGCTATGGGCTGATCGGGCGTCTGAACGCCGGGCAGCGTTACCCGGCTACCGGCAAGAACCCGGACGGCAGCTGGTGGCAGATCGATTTCGGCGGCCAGGCCGGCTGGGTGATCGGCAACCTGGTTCAGAGCGAAGGCGCCGTCGATGCCGTGCAGGTGGCGACCAACATCCCCGCCGCGCCCCCGCGCCCCACTGCCCGGCCCACACAGCCGCCGGCGCCCACCGCCCCGCCGGCGCCGCAGCCCACCCCCGCCCCGACCTTCCCCTTCACCCTGGGCAAGGGCGTCGAGCGCTGCGACCCCAACGCCGGCACCACCTACTTCGAGGGCTTCGTGCGCGACCGCGGCAACAACCTGGTCAACGGCGTCTGTGTCCACATCGCCTTCTACGGGCCGCGCACCACCAAGTGCAGCGGCTGCGATGGCGTCGGCGATGGCAAGTGGGGCTTCTCGCCCTTTGGCGGCCCGGCCACGCCCGGCACCCCGATCGAGATCTTCGTCGTCCAATGCCCCAGCAGCATGCCGCCGGGAGGTCAGACGCCGGAAACAGGCTTTGCCAGCCTGACGCCGCTCTCCGAGAAGTGGACGCGCACGATCAACCAGAGCGAGCAGTGCACGGGCATCACCTTCTACAAGAACTGAGCGCCCGTCCCCGTCCCCAACCAGCCAAGAAGCCGAGCCACAGAGCTCGGCTTTTTGTTTGCCAGCTTATAGCCTGCCTACTCGGCGTAGATCAACTGCTCCCCCAACATCCGCAGATCGTCGAGGAATTGCCCGACCTCCGGCCCCTGCCACCACCTCACCTGCCGCCAGTCAGTCTCGGTGGCCGAAAGCAGCACCCGCGCCAGGTCGGGCGGGAAAATACCGGCCGCCTTCGAGTGCGCATTCATGATCGCTTCTTCGAGCGAAAGCCCCATCCGGGTGCAGAAGCCCCAAATATCGGCCAGGTCTTTGGCGGCGGCGCGATCCAATGCGGCCGTGACCTTGTTGGCCAGGATGTTCTCCGGGCTATCCAGCCGGCCGAGGACGGGGTGCCGGCTGATTTCGCCCACACGGGCGGGGACGTCGTTTACCATCTCGATCTTGAGTTGCACACCTGCTTCTTCAATGAAGAACCTGGCGAAGCGTGCTTCAGTCTGTGAAACAGAAATCTGCCAGCGTGGGACGCTGGCAAAGGCATCGATGGTGCGCTCCGTCCAAAGCACAAAGCGACTATCGTCATTGGCGAAAAAGTCGAGATCATCCGAAAAACGATGATGCAGGTAGCCCCGTGATGTGGCCGTCCCGCCAGTCAAATAAAGACCATTGTCCAACTGCGCCATCACTTCAAGTGCTCGGTCTTGAAGCGGATAGAGTTGTTCAAAGTAGTAAGAGCTATCCATGATCTTTTGCGTCCAACGTTGCTGATTGACGGCTTACCAGCCATCTCGAAAGAAAATCCAACCCACGCGTACGCGCCTGAGACCGCATCTTGCCCCGCCAGCGCGGCCACCCCTCCACCAGCGCCTTGAAGCCCAGCTTGTGGACGATCTCGCGATAGGGCGCGTATTCCAACAGCCGCACCGCCGCCCAATCGCGATCCAGCCGCCCCCAGGTGAATTCCCCAGCCAGCATCGCATCGAACATGGCTTCGTCGATGTCGTAATCCCACACATAGGGCAGGCGTTTGCGCAGTTGGGGCGCGGTTGGCGCCTCCAGCGTTGTCTCTGTCATCTTGGCATCCTTTGGCAACCATTGTACCACAATCTGATCGCGCACCCCACCCACCCTATGTTTCCACAGACAGGACAACGCCCCGCAGCTAGTGCGGGGCGTTGCTGTCCTCCAAAAAGTTGCTACGATTCAACTCGCCGGCGGTTGAATCACTTTGAACGTAGCGCCCTGTGGGTCGGCCAGGGCGGCGATGCGACCAAACGGCGAATCATCGACGCCCATCACCTTGCCGCCGAGCTTGTTCACAGCCGCCGCGGTCTCATCGGCGTTGGCCACCGCGAAATAGGTGACCCACTGCGAGCGAAAGTCGCCCCACGAGGGATCGATTTGCATGATCCCGGCCAGCATCTCCTCGCCGTGCTTGAGCACATAATTCCCAGGCCGCCCGGCATGGGGTCAGCGGTGGCGCCGAGCAGCGCCATGTAGAAATCACGCGCCTTCTTCGCATCCGAGGCATACATCTCGTGCCAGGTGGTCGCGCCCGACTCATCCGTGACCTGCGAGCCGATATGCTGCCCGGCCTGCCAGAAGCTGAAGGCGGCGCCGGTCGGGTCCACGCAACCCGCCATGCCGCCAAACTCGCCCACTACCATCGGCGGATAAAGCACGTTGGCCCCCAATTCTACAGCCCGGGCCACATCGGCCTCGATGTTATCGCTGGCGAAATAGAGGCCCCAGGTGGCCGGTGCGGATGGTGCATCGGGTTGATTGGGGGACAGGCCCGCGGTTGTGCGTTGGCCCAGGCGGGCGGTGGTGTAGCCGCCAAATTCGGGGCCGCCAATGTCATAATCCCAGCCGAAGATGGCGTGATAGAACCCGCGCGCGGCCTCAATTTCTGGCGTCGTCAGATCGACCCAGGTGGGCGCGCCCGCTGGTTTGGGCTGCGAATAGGTAGTCATGTGGTCTCTCCTTTCTTGAGTGGAACTTGAGTGGTGTGTGGACGAGGATGGCAAACCGTCGGGCGGTTGGCGCCCCATCGATGCAACGCCCGTCAGCTTCAATCGCGGTTCACCCGTCACACCGACTTGCATCCTCGCCCGGTCATTGTAGCATACAAACAAGCGGCTCGACTATACTTGCCTCCGGCCCGCGGCTGAACACCGTCGATTGCAGTCTGCGAATCTCGAATTGCGGTAACTGGCCCGCCCTTCCCTCCAGCGAATCGCCGCACGTCTCCTTGTCTCCTTGTCTACCTGTTTCCTTGTCTCCTTGTCTGCTTGTCTACCTGTTTCCTTGTCTACCTGTTTCCTTGTCTACTTCCCTCCTTCCCCATGACCCTCCGCCGCCTCGCCCTCGTCCTCTTCATCCCCATACCCTTCCTCGTCTGCGCCTTGCTGTTGGGGCTAGGCTGGCGCCTGGGCTGGTGGTTCGACCGCACGGGTGAGGAAAAACTCTCGGCGCAGATCAAGGGCCTGGGCGATCTCACCGCCGATTGGCTGCGCCCGCGCCTCGACCTGGCCAGCGACCAGCCTGCCGCCCACAGCGGCGTCGATCCCTTCGGCGTCAACGTCTTCCTCGAACAGGAGCCTGACCCGGCCGTGCGCGAGCGCGTGGTCAAGATGGCCGCCGAAGCGGGCTTCCACTGGCTGCGGCAGGAATTCCCCTGGGAAGACATCGAAATCCACGGCAAGGGCGATTTCGAGGACCGCCGGCACGAGCCATACCGCTCGGCCTGGGAAAAGTACGACCACATCGTCGATCTGGCTCAGCAGAACGGGATGGAACTGATCGTCCGCGTCAGCAACCCGCCGGAATGGACGCGGGCGCAGGGTGACGCCGTGGGCACTTTCGCCCCGCCCGACGACTACCAGGACTTCGCCGACTTCGCCACCGCGCTCGTGGGCCGCTACAAAGGCCGGGTGAAGTACTACCAGCTCTGGAACGAGCCGAACATCTATCCCGAATGGGGCAACTACGCCATCAGCCCCGAAGACTACACCCGTCTGCTCTGCACCGCCGCTCGCGCCGCCCGCCAGGCCGACCCGAACGTCGTCATCATCAACGGCGCCCTCGCCTCCACCATCGTCCTCGACCCTGCCGCTTCGCCGCCCGGCAACGCCCTCAACGACCTCCTCTTCCTCCAGCGCATGTACGACGCCGGCGCCAGAGATTGCTTCGATATCGTGGCCATGCAGGGATACGGCCTCTGGTCTGGCCCGACCGACGAGCGTATGAACCCGCGCGTGATCAACTTCGCCCGCCCCCAACTGGTGCGCGACCTGATGGTGGCCAACGGCGACGCCGCCAAAGCCATCTGGATCAGCGAAATGAACTGGAACGCCGTCCCCGACGCGGTGGCGGACAAACGCTTCGGCCAGGTCAGCGAAGCACAGCAGGCCCAGTACCTGCCCCTGGCCTACGCGCGCTTGCAGCACGACTGGCCCTGGCTGGGCGTGGCCAACACCTGGTATTTCAAACGCCCCGACTTTAGTTGGCGTGATGAAAACAAGCCCGAATACTACTTTCGCCTGGCCGAGCCGGACTTCACGCCCCTGCCGGTCTACGAGAGCATGAAAGCCTACGCTCCCGCCGTCGCCGCGGCGCCGACCATGCACCCCGGCGCCCACCCGCCCGACCACTGGGCCATCCAGGGCGACGCCTACCGCCTCGAACCCCGGCCCGCCTCCACTCTCGGCCAGGTCGGCCTGCTCCCGGCCGGCGGCGAACTGAGCCTGCGCTTCGATGGCGCCTCCCTGCGCCTGATCCCGCCCGCCCAGGCGCCCGACACAGCGGAGATCACAGTCGTGGTGGATGGAGGCAGGCCGCAGACCCACACCGTCGAGCCAGGCCGAGAGCTGCGCATCCGTGGCCGGGGGGATGGTCCGCACCAGGTCGTCATCCGGGCGCAGGACGAAGTGTGGGTCGATCATTGGCAGGTCAACGGCGGCGACCGCTCGCGCTGGTTCTGGCCGCTGCTGGCGGGATTCACGGTCCTGTGGGGGCTTTATCTGCTGAGTGTGTGGCGCGGGGTGCGGCGAAGCAGGCGGGGCGCAGCCTGACGGCGCTTCCTAATCATCTTTTAATCCACTTTATGATTTCGCGCATGTATGATGTGAACGCCGCGCTGCTAGAATGATGCCCGATCCTGAAACATCAGACCTGAAAATCGCCGACATCTCCCCACCTTTCACGCTTCACGTTTCACGCCTCACGTTTCACGCTTCACGCCTCACGTTTCACGCTTCACAACCTTCATCACCCATCAACCCAGCCATCGACAACCCCCACCATGCGCCGTTTCCTTCTTGCCGCCTTTTTTCTCTTGCTCATTGCACTCCCGGCTTTTGCCCAGGAGGGCGACCCCAAAGAAAAACTGACCAAAGAACTCTGGTGCCCTATCTGCAACGGCATCCGCCTGGATGTGTGCGAACAGCAGGTCTGCGAGCAAATGCGGGAGATGATCGACGTCAGCCTGGACGCCGGCAAGACGCCGGAGCAGATCAAAGCCGATTTCATCGATCTCTATGGGCCGGAGGTGTTGGGCGAGCCGCCGCGGGAGGGCTTCAACCTGGTGGCCTGGATCATGCCAGTTGTGCTGCTGGTGGGCGGCCTCGCCATCGTCGCCTATCTGACCCTGCGTTGGACTCGCCGTCCGGCCCCGGCAGTCATCCCGCCCGGCCCCCCGACGCCGCCAGCCGCAGGCCCCACCCCGCAGGACCCCTATCTCGCTCGCGTCGAACGCGACCTGGGTGATCTATGAGCCAGATGCCGCTTCCTACCGCCCCCTCGTCGAAGCCGCGCTCGCGGGCCGGCAGCCTGTTGTTGGTCGGCGGCGTCGCCGTCGTCGGCCTGATCCTGCTGGCCGTGTTCTATTATGGCATCCTCCATCCGCCCAGCGTGCGCGTTGGCTCGGGCAAGGCGCCGGAATTCACCTTCACCAACTACGGCTTCGGGCTGTCGGAGTTCGACGGCCAGACCATACGGCTGTCGGAGCTACGCGGCAAGCCGGTGGTGGTCAACTTCTGGGCGAGCTGGTGTGTGCCCTGCCGCGAAGAACAGGCCGGGCTGGAGCAGGCCTGGCAAAAATACCGGGATCAGGTCTGGTTCGTCGGCCTGGATTATCTGGATCAAGAGCCGAACGCCCGCTCATACCTGAGTGAGTTTGCCGTCAGCTATCCCAACGGCGCCGATAAAGGCGGCCGAGCCTATAGCACCTACCACATCCAGGGCGTGCCAGAGACGTTCTTCATCGACGCCGAGGGCAACATCCAGGGTTTCTTCGTCGGCCCCATCCCCCAGCCAGAGCTGGAACGACGCATCGAGGCGTTGATCGCCTCATCCTCAAGTTCTTGATCGCCGCCCGACATCACTAAGCCCTACAGGTTTTCAAAACCTGGCCGGCTTTTGGAGAACGATTATGGTCGATATCGGTTTCATTGCCCTTTTGTTGGCGCTGGTCGTGACGATGTACGGCATCGTCGCCAGTCTCTTCGGTGGTCTGCGCCGCAACGCTGTGCTGGCAACCAGTGGACGCAACGCCCTGTTCGCCATGTGCGGCTTGGTCACTGTGGCGGTGGTAGCCCTTTGGTACCTACTGCTGACCAACGACATGTCGGTCGAGTATGTGTCCAGCCATAGCGAGCGCGGCCTGCCTACCTTCTACCGTTTCTCGTCGCTCTGGGGCGGCCAGGCAGGGTCGCTGCTGTTTTGGGGCTGGCTACTGGCGCTCTATGGCGCTCTAATGGTGGCGCTGGAATGGAAACGCGAGCCGCGACGCGGGCCGTACATGGTCGCCATTCTCCTGGCCGTGCAGCTCTTCTTCTTGGTCATCAACGTCTGGGCCGCCAACCCCTTCAACCGGCTCTGGCTACTGCCCGATGGCTCCACCCACGGCGCTGTCTTCAAACCGGCCGGCGCTTCGCTCTTTATCCCCGCCGATGGCAACGGCCTCAACCCCCTGCTCCAGAACTATTGGATGGTCATCCATCCCGTTTTCCTCTACCTGGGCTATGTCGGCCTGACCCTGCCTATGGTCCTGGCCGTTTCCAGCCTCATCTCCGGGCAACTCGACGATGGCTGGGTGAAGACCGTGCGCAAGTGGACGCTCATCCCCTGGCTTTTCCTAGCCATTGGCATCCTCATGGGCAGCCAGTGGGCCTATGTCGAGTTGGGCTGGGGCGGTTTCTGGGCCTGGGACCCGGTCGAGAACGCCTCTTTCATCCCCTGGCTGACGGCGACGGCCTTCCTGCACAGCATCGTCATCCAGCATCAGCGTGGGATGCTGAAGGTGTGGAACATGGTGCTGGCTTTCATCAGTTTCTGGCTGGTGGTCATCGGCACCTTCATTACCCGTAGCGGCATCATCGACTCGGTGCACGCCTTCGCGCTCTCCAACGTCGGGCCTCTGTTCCTGAGTTTCATCGTCCTCACTTTCCTCACCTTCCTGGCCCTGCTGTGGATGCGGCTGCCGCAATTGCAAGGCGCGAGCGAGCTGGACTCGATGCTGAGCCGCGAGGCGGCCTTCCTCTATGTCAATGTCCTCTTTCTGGTGGCCGCCTTCGCCACCCTCTTCGGCACCGTGTTTCCCATCATCTCGCAGGGGCTGACCCAAACCAAGATCGCCGTCGGACCGCCCTACTTCAACAAGGTCGATGGCCCCCTCTTCCTTGCCATCCTTGTGCTCATGGCCATTGGCCCCCTGCTCGGCTGGCGGCGGAGTTCACCGGAGATGCTCCGCCGCAATCTGACCCCGCCCATTGCCTTCTCCATTGCTGTGATCGCTCTCCTGATCATGATGGTCACCCGGCGCTGGGTGCCGGTGGTGGCCTGGGGCGTGTGCGCACTCGTGGTCGGCGCCATCCTCTGGGAGTATTACCGCGGCGCCCGCGCCCGCCACATCGCTGCCAAAGAAAGCTGGCCCGTCGCCCTGGGGCAGATCATGATCCGCAACCAGCGGCGCTACGGCGGCTATATTGTCCATCTTGGCATCATCTTCATCACCGTGGCTGTGACCGGCGTCAGCAACTTCCAGTTCAACCTCAAGACGAGCCTGAATCTGAACGAGAGCGCCACGCTGGCCGGCTACACCTTCACCTTCGTCGGCCTGCAAGAAGAACGGGCCTCCAACCACGACGCCATGATCGCCACGGTGCAGGTGACGAAAAACGGCCGCTCGGTGGCGACCCTGACCCCGCGCATGAATTTCTACACCGCTGTTAGCGGCCGCGACATGGGGCCGACGACCGAGGTGGGAGTGCGGAGCAACCTGCGTGAGGATGTCTACATTGTCTTCAACGGCTGGGAGCAGAACGGCCAACTGGGCGCCTTCGAGATCTTCGTCAATCCACTGATGTTGTGGATGTGGATCGGCGGCGTCATCCTGATTGCCGGGACGCTGTTCGCCCTCTGGCCGATCACCGTGCGCGCCACCCGCCGCGTCTCTGTCCCCGCTGCCCTTCAGCCCGCCCAGCCGTGAGGCGTCAGCCAGTCGCACCTCGTCGCGCCCAAAAGCGCGCCCCCCCCACCGCCGTTTCACGCTTCACCGGTCAAGCAGAACCTCTAATCTCCAATCTCCACTCTCCTCTTATCCACCCATGTGGCTCATCGCTGCTCTCGTCCTCATGCTTCTCACCGGCCTGGTGATTTTCTGGCCCTATCTGCGCCCGCAGGTTGCGCTCGGCCCGGCGGTTGATCTGGACCCGCGCCTGGTCGATCTGTATGCCCAGCGCGACAAACTCTATCAGGCGGTGCGCGATGCTCGCCTGGATCTGGAGACGGGCAAGCTGACGGCGGGGGATTTCGAGCAGCACGAGGCCGGGTTGAAGCAACGGGCGGCGGAGGTTTTGCGGGCCATCGACCAGGTGGAGGGGGACCTGCTCTCACCGCAACTTGACGCCAGGTTGGAGGCCGAGATCGCTGCTGCTCGTTCGGCGCGAGGCTCGGACGATCACTCGCTGGAAGCATCGATTGCCGCCGCCCGGCGCAGCCGGCAGGGTGGTGGGGTTCTGGCTCCGGCTGTGGCCGGCGCCGACCGCTTCTGCGGCCATTGCGGTAACCCGCTGCAAATGGGTGATCGTTTCTGCGGCAAGTGCGGACAGGCCGTGCGCGCTGCCTAGGGGCGGGGCGCAGCCAGGCGGGGAACACACGGGCGGGAGAGTTGACAAGAAGTCAGCCTCCGCCGACAATGGCGCTGCCGACCCCAAAAGGGGAAGGTGCGGAGGATGAATCTGATCGATCTCGTGCCAGCCCAAGATACCTTTCATGAAGCCTGCGGCGTCGCAGGCGTTTTTCTGCCTGGGGGACGTGGCAACGGCGTCGCAGGGCGGGAGAACCATGCCGCGCGGGCGTTGTTCTTTGCCCTCTATGCGCTCAACCATCGCGGGCAGGAAAGCGCCGGCATGGCCACCTGCGAGGATGGTATCGTCCATCTGCACAAGGATATGGGCCTGGTGTCGCAGGTGTTCAACGAACACAACCTGGCGCCGCTCAAGGGCAACTTTGGCATCGGCCACACCCGCTATTCCACCACCGGCGGCAGCAGTCTGCGTAATGCCCAGCCCTATCTGATCGAAACCATCCACGGGCCGCTGGCCGTGGCCCACAACGGCAACCTGGTCAATGCCTCGGTCCTGCGACGCCAGCTTCTGCAGCGCGGGGTGGGGCTGGTGTCCACCTCGGATAGCGAGGTGATCACGCAGATGCTGGCGACGCCCACGGTGGGGGGAGCGAACCCGTTCGGCCCCTGGCTGCCGGCCGGGGCCTGGGAGGATCGCATTGCCTCGTTCATGGACAGGGCCGAGGGCGCTTACTGCCTGGCCATCCTTACCCGCGAGGCCCTTTACGCTGTGCGCGACCCCTGGGGTCTGCGGCCGCTGTGCCTGGGCGAGGTGGAGTGGGAGGGCGAGAAGGGCTACGTCTTTGCCAGCGAGTCGTGCGCTCTGGCTACCATCGGCGCCCGTTTCCTGCGCGAGGTCGAACCGGGCGAGATCGTGCGCGTGGACGAGGAGGGCCTGCACAGCACCCAGGCGCGACCGCCCAAGACCCGCCGTTTTTGCAGTTTCGAGTATGTCTACTTCGCCCGGCCTGATTCGATGTTCGAGGGCCAGACGGTGCATCATGTGCGGCAGGCGCTGGGCCGCCGGCTGGCGCGCGAGGCGCCGGTGGAAGCAGACCTGGTGGTGGGCGTGCCCGATTCATCCACCCCGGCCGCCATCGGTTATGCGATGGAGTCGGGCATCCCCTTCAGCGAGGGCTTCACGAAGAACCGCTACATTGGCCGCACCTTCATTCAGCCGGGCGACCACCTGCGTAAGATGGGCGTGCGGTTGAAGTACAACCCTCTGGCCGGGAACCTGGCCGGGAAGCGGCTGGTGATGGTGGATGACAGCATCGTGCGCGGGAACACGGCCGGGCCGCTGGTGCAGCTTTTGCGCGAGGGTGGGGCCACCGAGGTGCATGTGCGGATTTCCAGCC
This sequence comes from Caldilineales bacterium, assembly GCA_019695115.1. Lineage (GTDB taxonomy): Bacteria > Chloroflexota > Anaerolineae > J102 > J102 > SSF26. Next base: position 124,169 of record JAIBAP010000006.1, read on the forward strand.
CGCCGGTGCGCCATCCTTGCTTCATGGGCATCGATATGCCAACGCCTGAGGAACTGATCGGCGCCCACATGGATGTCGAGGCCATCCGCCGACTGCTCGGCGCCGACAGCCTGGCCTACCTCAGCCTGGATGGCATGTTGGCCGCCATCGAGCAAGGCATCCCTGCCTCCCAACCCTGTGGCCACTGCCATGCCTGCTTCAGCGGCGATTATCCGGTGGGGGGGAGGGGGGAGTAGGAAGTAGGGAGTAGGAAGTAAGAAGTGGGGAGTAGGAAGTAGGGAGTAGGAAGTAGGGAGTAAGAAGTAAGAACTGGGGAGTAGGTAGTCATAAGTGCGCAATCGCTAATCTCCAATAACCAATCTCCAATAACCAATCTCCAATAACCAATAACCAATAACCATGACCACCCTCCTCATCCTCGGCAACGGCGGGCGCGAGCACGCGCTGGCCTGGAAGCTGGCGCAGGCGCCGGACGTCGAGCGCGTCTTTGTTGCGCCCGGCAACGGCGGCACGGCCACCGAGCCGTGCTGCCAGAACGTCGCCCTCGACCCCACCGACTGCCCGCGCCTGATCGCCTTCGCCCGCGAGCGCGGCGTCGATTTTGTCGTCGTCGGCCCAGAAGCGCCGCTGGCAGCGGGGGCGGTGGACGCCTTTGCCGCCGCCGGCATCTCTGCCTTTGGCCCAACCGCCGCGGCTGCCCGCATCGAAGCCTCCAAAGCCTTCGCCCGTGGCTTCATGGCCCGGCATGGCATCCCCTCCCCGCGCTATCGCATCTTCACCGACTACGATGCGGCCGCTGCTTTTCTGCGCAACGCCGAGTTCGAGGTCGTGGTCAAGGCCTCGGGGCTGGCAGCCGGCAAGGGCGTCATCGTCCCCGATGGCCGGGACGAGGCCCTTACCGCCGTGGCAGCGATCCTGCTCGACCGTCGTTTCGGCGCGGCCGGCGACGAAGTGGTGATCGAGGAGCGGCTGGCGGGGCCGGAGGTCTCGGTGCTGGCCTTCTGCGATGGCGAGCGGCTGGCCGTGATGCCGTTGGCGCAGGATCACAAGCGGGTTTTCGACCAGGATCGGGGACCGAACACGGGCGGGATGGGCGCTTTCGCCCCGGCCGATCTGCTGGCGCCCGGCGAACTGGCTGCGGTCGAGGCCGGCATCCTCCGTCCCACCCTGGCCGGGCTGGCCGCCGAGGGGACCCCGTTCCGCGGCGTGCTTTTCGCCGGGCTGATGCTGACCACCGCCGGCCCCAAAGTGCTGGAGTTCAACTGTCGTTTCGGCGACCCTGAAACCCAGGCCCTGTTGCCCTTGCTCGATGCCGACCTGCTCCCCATCCTGCAAGCCTGCGCCCAGGGCCGGCTCGACCCGGCCACAGTGCGCTGGCGGCAGCAGACGGCCGTGTGTGTGATGGCGGCTGCGCCCGGCTATCCCGGCGATTATGCCAGAGGCGCCCGCATCGACGGCCTGGAAGCGGCCGGGCGTTTGCCGGGCGTCAAGGTTTTTCATGCCGGCACGGCGGCGGCAGGGGGCGAGGTTGTGACCAACGGCGGCCGGGTGCTGGCCGTCACAGCCACGGGCGCCGATCTCGGCCAGGCCCGCGCCTCGGCCTACCAGGCCGTGGCCAGCATCCGTTTCGAGGGCATGCACTACCGCCGGGATATTGGCGGGAGGTCGGGCCGGTGACAGAGCCGGTGACGGAGCCAAGTTCGACTTCCGGCATTGGCAGCCTGGGCGAAGGGTCGTTGCATGCCGCCCTGAAGTCGTGGTACGCCCGCCCCGGCGACCGCCTGGAAGCGCCGGTCGATGGCTTCGTGATCGACATCGTCGGCGACGACCGGCTGGTGGAGATTCAGACCGGGCATTTCACCGCCATCCGGCCCAAGTTGGAGCGGCTGCTAGAGCGGCATCGCCTGCTGCTGGTGCATCCCATCGCCCGCGAACGCTGGATTGTGCGGGTGACGAGTGAGGGCGAGGTGTTGGGCCGCCGCAAATCGCCGCAGCGGGGTCGGGTGGAGGATGTCTTCCGCGAGTTGGTGCGGCTGCCCCATCTGCTCCCTCACCCCCACCTGAGCCTGGAAGTGGCGCTGATCCAGGAAGAGCAGGTGCTGGTGGACGATGGCCGCGGGAGCTGGCGGCGTCAGCATTGGAGCCTGTTCGACCGCCGCCTGCTGGCCGTGTTGGAGACGCACCGCTTCGCCACCCCCGCCGACCTGGCCGCCCTCCTGCCCCCTGACTTGCCCCAGCCCTTCAGCAACCGCGACCTGGCCGCGGCCCTGGCTTGCCGCCCCGACCTGGCCCAGAAGATGACCTACAGCTTGCAGGCGATGGGCGCGCTGGCGCGAGCGGGGAAGCGGGGTCGGGCTGGGTTGTTCGAAGCGATTACCTCGACCTGAGCGACTTAGGTACAACGCCGTTGTGTTTGCTCATGCACGCACCGGTGAAGCTGACAGCTCGACTCCCAGCGCATGAAGCAATTTGAGCACTGTATCGTAGCGCGGTTTGGCGCCAGGCGCGAGCGCCTTATAAAGGCTCTCTCGCCCAAGTCCCGCATCTCTGGCCAGTTGCGCCATGCCACGCGCTCGTGCCACGTCACGCACTGCAGCCAAAAACACATCGGGGTTAGGATCCTGCAGGGCGGCTGTCAAATACTCGAACATGGTCTCTTCGTCGTCGAGATAGTCAGCGGCATCGAAAGGGGCGAATTGTGTCATCGTCTACTCCTGCTTCAACTCTCGTGCCATCGTTATGGCGCGTCTGATGTCTCGTTGCTGTGAGGACTTGTTGCCGCCTACAAGCAGCAGATAGATTACCGCTCCTCGTCGAGTGAAGTAGACTCGGTAGCCAGGGCCGGTGTGGATGCGCATTTCCGAGACTCCTTCGCCAACCGGCTCACAGTCACCGAAATTGCCATGCTCTGCGGACCGGATACGGTGCAGGATTCTCGCCCGGCCGATTTTATCCTTCAGGGCGGCGAGCCAAGCATCGAATCCCTCCGAGCGCAGAAACGTGTTCATCAGACGCCAGTGTATCCAATCGGATACGCAAACGCAACTTTGGAAATGTGCCCTAACTCTTCCTTCGCTTGAAAAACGCATCCAACTGCCCGTGCTCGCCGTTCGCTGCGCCTGCCAGCTCCCATCCCTGCTCGCCCAGCGTGGCCAGATAGGCGTCGATGTCCGGCCCGTGTTTCCAGTTGGCGAGCTTGGCCCCCGCCTGCTGATAAGGCCGCCAGCCATCGTAATCGCGGAAGACGATATGCAGGTACTCCCACTGCTGTCGGCCGCCGAACAGCGGCGGCAAGGCGATCTGCGCCTCCGTTTCTGCCGCGGGCGGGGTGGGAGCAGCGGCGGGCTTGGATTTGGCGGCCGCGCGAGGGCGTTTGGCCGCGGGCGGAACCGGGGCGGCGGGCGGGGCCGCTTCGGCGGGTGGGGTCAGGCTGCCCAAGACCTCGCCCAGGACATCGGGGGTTTCTTTACGCTCTGCCATCTTGCAGGATCCTTTGCGTCAGCTTGTGATAGTCCTCGGCGCCGGGCGACCGGGGCGCGTATTCGAAAATCGACTGCCCATAGCCGGGCGCTTCCGACAACCGCACGTTGTAGCGCACCGGCTCGCACACAGCGGCGCCAAAGTGCGCCTGCAACTGCGCCATGATTTCGTCCGACTTCTTCACCCGGCGGTCGAAGAAGGTGGGCAGGACATAGCGCAACGCCAGGGCCGCATGATAGCGGCGGATAGCGGCCATGCTTTTCGTGAATTCCAACAGACCTTGCAGCGTCATCACTTCCAGCGAGACCGGGGTCAGCACCTCGCCGGCATAGAACAGCACGTTCACCGTCAGCACATCCCAGCCGGGGGCCGTATCCAGCAGGACGAAGTCGTAGCGCCCCTCGAACGGGGCCATGACCTCGGCCAGCGTCTGTTCGCCGCCGTATTCCTGGCGGGTGATGATCCGCTTCAGCCCGGCCAACGAGCGGCCGCCGCACAGCACCCATAGCCCCGGCCGCGCTTCGTGCACAGCCTGATCCGGGGCGATCTCACCACCGGCCAACTCGGCTAGCCCGGCCTCCGGTTTGACCCCCAACGAAGCCGCCGCCTGGTCCTGCGTATCGACATCGACCAGCAGCACGCGCTGCCCGGCCTGCGCCAGCCCGGCGGCCAGGTTGACCGCCGTCGTGGTCTTGCCGACGCCGCCTTTGGTGAGAGCGATAGCTATCTTGCGCATCGATCGGTTCCTCAAGTGATCTCAAGTGCGTCGCACTTGCAAAGTGCGTCGCACTTCACGATTGGTTCCTCAAGTGATCTCAAGTGCGTCGCACTTGCAAAGTGCGTCGCACTTCACAGTATACTACAGCCCGTCCTATTTCTCAAGCCGTTTCGTTCTGAATTTCACAGATGCCGCTTCGGCGATGCCGCTCGCTGACGCTTGCGGTTCGGCGATCACACTATCCACCCCATGCCCTCAACCACCCCTGCCATCGTCTGCTACGGCGCCATCGAAGTCGTCAACCGCATCCAGGCCCCGCGCATGCCCACCCCTGAGCGGGCGAGCGAAGTCACAGCCGACTACTACCGGCCCGGCGGCGCTGCCTTCGACATCGCCCTGGCCCTGGCCGCCTGGGACGTGCGCTCATCGTTGCTCGGCAACCAGTTGGGGGAGGATGCCTACGCCGACCTGATCGGCCGCGAGTTGGAGCGCCACCCACTGATCCAGACCACATGGCTGCACCGCTCCGATCATGTGCGCACGCCTTTCACGCGCATCTTCGTCATGCCCGACCGCGAGCACTACACCGTCCGCTATTGGCACAACGAGAGGCGTTGGACCGAGATGGGGGCGGGGATGCTGGCCGGGGCGAGCTATCTCAGTACGGACGCTGAAGCCGGCCAGTCTGGGGCCGAGGCCGCCCGGCTGGCGCACGCATTGGGTTTGAAAGTCGTGACCGGCGACGCTATCGACGCCGAGCATCCCTTGGCTGCACTCAGCCACGTCATCGTCACCAGCATCACCCACCTGCGCCGCGCCCGGCCCGATTTCGACCCGGCCCAAGCGTCCGATCTGGCCGCCCGACTGCTGGCTGCGGGCGCGGGTCTGGTCATCGTCACCAACGGCAGCGAGCCGGTGCAAACCTTTGCCCAGGGTGGCGAGCAGCACGCCTTTCCTTCTTTTCCGTTGTCGCCGGTCGACCGCACCGGCGCCGGCAACATCTTCATGGCCGCCTGCCTGCTGGGGCTGCACAACGGCTGGGATCGGGAACGATACGTCCGCTTTGGCGCCGCCGCCGCTGCCCTCTGGATCGACCAGCCCTCGCCGCTCAAGCGCCCGCCCGCCCTGGCCGAGATCGAGGGCCTGTTGGATGCTCATGCCTCGCGCCCGGTCCTGCTTGCGCCCGAACTCAGCGGCCAGCAGGCCGTGTGCCCGCTTTGCCAACGGTTGGTGGCGCCGGTCTTGTTCGAGAAGCACTGGGGGATGAGCCGGCCGGTGGTCGAGCATCTGCGCCGCAATTTCCCCGGCTGGCGGCGCACCGACGGCGCCTGCCCGCGCTGCATCCACGAGCAGCAGGCCGAGGCCGACCGCCAACGCCGGGCTGATGTGCCGCTGTTGCTGCCCGATCACCCGATCTATGGCAAACCCGACCTTTTCGTGCTGCCCACACCCGTGCGTTTGCGCGCCAACCCGCACTACACCGGCAAGGGGATCACCATTTGCTTTCTCGATAGCGGCTTCTACCCGCACCCCGACCTCGTCCAGCCCGAAAACCGCATCGTGGCCATGGTGGACGCCACCACCGATGAGATCGTCGAGGGCGTGGACTTCCGCGAGCCGCGGCTGGTCTCGTGGCACGGGCTGATGACCAGTGTGGCTGCGGCCGGGAACGGCGCCCTCAGCCAGGGCCGCTATGCCGGCATCGCCAGCGATGCCCGCGTCGTCCTGGTCAAGATCAGCGACCCGCAAGGACGCGTGCGCGAGCGCGACATCACGCGCGGGCTACGTTGGCTGCTGGCCCACTACGAGCGTTACGATATCCGCATTGCCAATCTCAGCGTCGGCGGCGACCGCTCCGGTTTTGGCCGCAACAGCATCATCGACGGCCTGGTGAAGCAACTGGTGGGGCGTGGGGTGGTCGTCGTTGCTGCCGCCGGCAATGCCGGCCAGGCCGACCTCTTCCCGCCCGCCTCTGCGCCCGAAGCGATCACTGTCGGGGGGATCGATGACCGCAATGTGCTCGACCCGGCCCAACACCGGATGTATCGCAGCAATTGGGGGCGCACGACCGCGGGCGAGATGAAACCGGAGGTGGTGGCGCCCAGTATCTGGCTGGCTGCGCCCATCTTGCCCGGCACCAAGATCGCCGAACAGAACCTCATCCTCGACCGGCTCTGGCGCGCAGGCGATGGCGAGTTGGCGGCGCTCCTGGCCTCGACCTACCAGGTGCTCGATTTCCCGCCCAGCCTGCTGAGCGAAGCGCCATCCCAACAGCGGCAGGCCGTGCGCGAGAAGATGGTGGCCAACAAGTTCGTCACCCCGTACTACCAGCACGTGGATGGCACCAGCTTCTCGGCCCCCATTGTCAGCAGTGTGGCGGCGCAGATGCTGGAAGCCAACCAGCACCTAGCCCCGGCCTGGGTGAAGGGCCTGATCGTCTCCACGGCCACCCGGCTGCCGCACGAGCCGGAAGACCGGCAGGGTTTTGGCGTGATCACCCCCGGCAAGGCCGTGGCCGCCGCCCTGCGCGAACGCTTCGGCGCCCTCGAAGAAGCGCCGCTCTCGCCCTGTTTCGACGAACAAGGCGTCCATTTCATCTACTACGACCGCCGGGCGCGGCAGGCGGCGGTGGTGGGCGATTTCAACGACTGGAATCCAGCCGCGGCGCCGATGCAGAATAGCAAGCCCTGGCAGTGGCGCCTCACCCTGCCCCTACCTGCACCCGGCCGTTATCACTACAAGTTCCTGGTCGATGGCGAGCGTTGGCTGGACGACCCCGAAAACAGCGAGAAAGAGGCCGATGGCTTCGGCGGGGTGAATTCGGTGTTGGTGGTGGGGTGAGGGTGTTCCGTGTTTCGTGTTCCGTGTTCCGTGAAGCGCGTGGCTACCGACGCCTCGTTTGTGGCAATCCATAGCGGAGTGGGCACCCCCCGGTGCGGCCCTGCCCATCCATAGCGGAGTGAGCACCCCCAGGTGCGGCCTTGACAATCCATTGCGGAGTGAGCACCCCCAGGTGCGGCCCGTGCACATACGGCCTGCTGAACATGCCTGACATCCGCGTTCATCCGCGCAAATCCGCGCACCCTATCTCGCCAGCAGTGCGGTCAGGTCGGGGATGATCCAGTCTGGGCGCGGGTTGTAGGCTTCGGCTTCGGACTGGCTGGCAATGCCGGTGAGGGTGCAGAGGGTGCGCAGCCCGGCCCGATGCCCGCCCAGGATGTCGGTCTCCAGACGGTCGCCCAGCATGACGGTGTCTTCCGCCCTCACCCCCAGCCGGGCCAGGGCTTCGGTGAAGATGCCCAGGCCGGGTTTGCCGATCACGACCGGCTTCTTGCCCGAAGAGGCTTCGAGAAAAGCCAGCAACGCGCCCGCCCCTGGCATATTCCCGCGCTCGGAGGGCACATTCAGGTCGGGATTGGTGGCAATGAAGGGGCAGCCGGCGTCGATGGCCAGCGAGGCTTCGGCCAGTTGGGCGTAGGTCACCTGCTGGTCGAGTCCGGCGATGACGACCTGCGCCTCCTCGGCCCGGCCCACGCGCTCATAGCCGGCCTCATCCACCGCCCTGCGGATGCCCTCGCCGCCCACCACCAGGACGCGCCGCGGGGGAGGGTAGTGCGCCAGCAGGTAGGCGGCCGTGGCCAGGGGCGAGGTGAAGACATCCTCTTCGGAAACGAAGATGGCCATTTGCGCCAGCTTCTGCACATACTGCGCCGGCGTCTTGGTGGCGTTGTTGGTGACGAAAAGGAAGTGATAGTCGCCTTGTTGGAGGGCGGCCACGAACTCGGCGGCGCCAGGCGTCGGCTCGTCACCGCGATAGATGACGCCGTCCATGTCGATCAGCCAGCCGCGTAAGAGGTTGAAGGGGGGGAGGAGGGGCATTTTGGTTATTGGGGATTAGAGATTGGTTATTGGGGATTAGAGATTGGTTATTGCGCAATACGCAACAAATCCCTACATCATCTGCGTCAAAAACGGCGCCTTTCACGCCTCACGTTTCACGCCTCACGCCTCACGTTTCACGGAACCCGGAACCCGGAACCCCCTCATCCCACGTCCTCCTCCACATCGCGCGCGGCAGTGGCGATGGCCCAGGCCACCACGCCCCAACTGCCGCCGCTGATCAGCAGCGCCAGCAGGATGCTGAGGAAATTGAGGGGCACAGTCCCGCGGGCGATGCCGACGACCGCCAGCAGGATGCCCAGCAAAGCAGCGATCAGTCCAACCTTGAGCGGCCCGCTCAGATGGTTCCAGTTCATAGTGAGTCAGTAATCAGTGGTCAGTGGTCAGTAATCAGTAATCGTAATCAGTAATCAGTAATCAGTAATCGGTAATCAGTAATCGGTAATCAGTGGTCAGTAATCGGTAATAAGCAGCTAGTGGTCGGTAATAACCAATCTCCAATAACCAATCTCCAATAACCAATCTCCAATAACCAATCTCCAATAACCAACTACCGCCTTTCAGTCGGTATGCCGCGGCCGGCGGGCTGGATGTCGCGGATGTTCAATTGCAGGGCGCGGCGGTCCTGCCAGTTGTTCTCCTCCAGGTGCGCGGCCACATCCACCCGCATCGGCAGATCGATGGCCAGGGCGCCCTGGTTGAAGGCGATGCCGTCGATGGCCATTTGCCCGTCGGTCAGACGTAGGCGCAAATGGCTGCCGTCGCCGCCCACCCGCCGGGCCTCGCGCACCATCAGGTCGGGCGCCGCCAGGATGGCCTGGGCATTGCCGGCGCCGGTCGGCTCCAACTCGCGCAGCTTGCCCATCAGGGCGAAGTCCAGCTCGCGCAGACCGACGATGGCATCCACGGCCACCTGTTGCACGCGCGTTTCGGCTTTGAGTTTCTCGGCTGCCAGCTCGTTCAGGCGGCGACGCAGGGATGGCAGCAACTCATGGCGCACGGTGAAACCGGCGGCGGCGGCATGGCCGCCATAGCGCACCAACAGGTCGGCGCACTGGTCCAGCGCCTCGGTGATGTGGAACTCGGACACACTGCGGGCCGAGCCGCGCACCTCGGCGCCACCCAACTCGACGACGAGGGCGGGGCGCAGGTAGATGTCTTTGAGTTTGCTGGCGACGAGGCCGACGATGCCCGGCTTGAGCGCCTCGCGGCCGATCAAGATGACATCGTCGGGCGGCGCTTCACCCAACTCGACCGTCGCCCAGGCCACGGCCTTCTCGGTCAGCAACTGGCGCTCGCGGTTCAGCTCGTGCAGCCGGGTGGCCAGCGCCTCGGCTTCGGTCGGGTCTGCCGTCATCAGCAGATTGTAGGCCAGCATGGCCGAGTCCAGCCGGCCGGCGGCGTTCAGGCGCGGGCCGAGCCGGAAACCGATGGCGGTGGCGTCGATGGACAACAGCGGCGCCCCGGCGACCTTTGCCAGCGCCCGCACGCCTGCCCGCTCGCCCAGCCACAGCCGCTCGATCCCGCGGCGCACCAGCCCCCGGTTCTCCCCGCGCAAGGGCATCAGGTCGGCCACCGTGCCCAATGCCACCAGGTCGAGGAGGTCGTCTTCGTGCAGCGAGACCGCTTGGGCCGCCACGGGGGCCATCTCCTCGGCCTGCAACAGGGCCTGCGCCAGCTTGAAGACCACGCCCACCCCAGCAAAACCCTTGAACGGGTAGCCACACCCCTCTTGTTTGGGATTGATCACGGCCAGAGCCGGGGGCAGTTCTGGCCCGACCGAATGGTGGTCGGTGACGATCATATCCAGCCCCAGATCGCGGCCAAAGGCCACTTCATCCACCGAGCGGATGCCGCAATCGACCGTGATCACCAGCTTCACCCCCCGCTGCTGCAGCCCGATCAGGGCCTCGTTGTTCAGCCCGTAGCCCTCATCCACGCGGTGGGGGATATAGGGCTGGACATCGGCCCCGAACGCCCGCAGGGTTTGCACCAGCAGCGCCGTCGAGCAGACGCCGTCGGCATCGAAATCGCCATAGACCGCCACCACCTGGTGGCGTTGGATGGCCGTCCGCAACCGCTCCACCGTTTCGCCTACCCCGCGCATGAGGAAAGGGTCGGTCGGTCGCGCCCGCAGACCAAAAAACTCGGCCACATCTTCAGGGTCGGCCAGGCCGCGATTGAACAGGATCTGGGTGATGATGGGGCCGCGCTCGCTCAGCCGGGCGCGGACATCGGGCGGCGGTGGGGCGGGAAGATGCCAGTAGGTGGGTGCGATGGGCAAAGGATGGCTCCAGCAGGGGCGAACGAGGCTGGCGGCGGGGGCGATCCTGCCATCGGCAAACGCCTCGTCCACCGGTTTGGCCTGGCGGCAGGTCGGCGGTCATTATAGGGGAAGCGCGGACGATGAAGTAAATTCGGCAGCCCTGTGCTACCATCAGGGGCCGTATGCGTCGTCTCATCCTGCTTTCGGCCCTGCTTCTGCTGCTCCTGGCGCTGACCGGCGCCAACCTCCTACTTGCGCGCCGCACTGCGCCCCCGCCGTTGCCCGTGGCCCCGGTCGCGGGGCACGGCCAGTTGATGGCCTCCCTCGACCTGGCCGGGCTGAACCCCAAACAGGCGGCGGACATCGTCGGCTGGATGGCCGAAGACGGCATGAAGTGGGTGCGGCTGCGCCTGCCCTGGAACGAGATCGAGCCGGAGGCGGGGCGCACGGACTGGGAATTGCTCCAGGCCGCCATCGACGCTGCCCGCGCCCATGATCTACGCATCGTCCTGCTCCTGGACGGCGCTCCGAACTGGGCTGTGAAGCCGGAGGACGCCGGCAATCCCCTCGCCCCGCCCCGCGACGTGACTGACTTTGGCCGCTTTGCCGAGGCTGTGGCCGGGGGCTACCGCGACGCTGTCGATATCTACCAGATTTGGGACGAGCCGAACATCCAGCCGCACTGGGGACGTGGCTGGGTCAACCCCCAGGGCTATTTCGATCTGTTGCGCGAGGCGGCCAACAGCATCCAGCGGGCCGACCCCGACGCCCAGATCATGCTGGCGCAACTCGCGCCCACTACCGCCAACGACACCCTCAACCTGCCCGACACGGTCTTTCTTGACCGGTTGTACGAACTGGGCGCAGCCGAATACTTTGACCTGGCTGCCGCCGCCGCCTACGGCTTCGAGCAGCCGCCCACCGCCGACCCTGGCCTCGACCGCCTCAACTTCCGCCGCCCAGAATTGCTGCGCCAGGTGATGGAGCGCCACGACGACGCCGCGACGCCGCTGTGGATCACGGCCTGGGGCTGGTGGACGCCGCCGGCCAGGAACAGCGAGGCCGATTCGCCCTGGGGAGGCATCGATCCCGCCCTGCTGCTCGGCTACCAGACCGACGGCCTCCACCTGGCCCAGACGCAGTGGCCGTGGGCCGGCCCTCTGGCCTGGGCCGACTACTACCTGACGCCCACGCATGACCCCCGCCGCGCCGGCTTCGTCCAACGCGCCGCCACCGGCCAGCCCACCGCGGAGGGCGCGACCCTGCGCGGCCTGGCTGCCGCGCCCATCCCGCTGGGAACCGGCAACCACCCCGCCGGCAATCCTGACACCCAAACCGTCACCGGCATCTGGCGCACCGGCCCCAACGCCATCGACCCCAACCCGCCCGGCGGCGCCTCGGTTCAGTACGAGTTCGAGGGCCGCGCCGTCGCCGTCGAAATCCAGCGCGGCCCCTACTGGGCGACCCTGAAAGCCTGGATCGACGGCCAACCCGCCCCCCTCCTCCCGCGCGACGAGGCTGGCGACGCCTACATCGCCCTCAACGACCCCGCCAACGCTGTCACCGTCGTCCCCCTGGCGCGCGATCTGCCGCCTGGCCCGCACAGCCTGCGCCTGCAAGCCTCGGCCGGCTGGGGCCAATGGTTCCTGCGCCGCCTGATCATCGATCACGCCCCCTGGCCGCGACCCTATCCCTTCTGGCCGCTGACGGCGGCGCTGGCCTTGGCGCTGATTGTCAACGGCTGGTATTGGCTGCACGCCGCCCGATCGCCGGCCGGTCGAGAGGCGGTCGGGCGGGTGCAGGCTGGTTGGGAGAGCGCCATCGCTGTGGCGGCCCGCTGGCCGCCATCGCTACACTTCCCCCTGGCGGTGGCTTTGCTGGCCGCCTTTGCTTTTGCCCCCAGCCTCTGGCTCAGCCTGATCCTGCTTCTGATCCTGGTTGTCGTCCTCGCCCTGCGGCCCTCGCTGGCCCCGGCTCTGGCGCTCGTAGCCCTGCCCTTCTTCATGCGGCCCAAGCCCCTCGGCCCCATCGGCATCCCCGTGCACGAACTGCTGGTCTGGCTTGGCTTCGGCCTCTGGCTCCTGCGCCGCCTCCTCGCCCGCCTCGCTTCACCCGCCACCGTTTTTCCCTCCGTCTCTGCGTCCCTGCGTCGCCTCGATCTCCCCGTCCTCATCTTCCTCTTCGTCGCCATCTTCGCCGCCCTTGCCGCCGAGCGCCGCGGCGTCGCCTTCTACGACCTGCGCACCGTCATCCTCACGCCCATCGCCTTCTACTGGCTCGTCAGCCGCAGCGAACTCGATCTCCCGCGCCTGACGGATGGCCTGGTTCTAGGTGCGCTGCTGGTCAGCGGCATCGGCCTGTATCAGTTCTTGGGCGGGCAGGCCCCCACCGCCGAGGGTGTGCCGCGCATCCTCGCCCTCTACGGCTCGGCCAACAACCTGGCCCTGTACCTGGGCCGGGTCTTGCCACTGCTGGTTGCGGGCGGTATCATTGGCGCAGGTTTGCGGCGCTGGCTCTACCTGCTGGCGCTCGTCCCCATTGCCGCCGCCGCCTTCCTGACTTTCTCGAAGGGCCTGCTGCTGATCAGCTTCCCTGCCGGCCTGCTCATCCTGGCCATCTTCGAGAAGCGCCTGCGCTGGCCGATCCTCGTCCTCGCCCTCCTTGCCGCCCTGGCCCTGCTCCCTTTCCTGGGCGCCGAACGCTTCGCCGGGCTGTTCGACACCCAAAGCGGGACGACTTTCTTCCGCTTGCAGCTTTGGCAAAGCGCCTGGCGGATGTTCCTCGACCATCCCTGGCTGGGCGTCGGCCCCGACAACTTCCTCTATACCTATCGCAGCCACTATGTGCTCCCCAGCGCCTGGCAGGAACTCAATCTCAGCCATCCCCACAACCTCTTCCTCGACCTCCTCACCCGACTCGGCCTCTTTGGCTTCGTGACCGGCCTCTGGCTCCTGGCCGCCTCCCTCCTCTCCGCCCTCCGCCTCCTAGCTGCGTCCTCCCTCCCCCTCTCCCTGCGTCCCTCCGTCTCTGCGTCCCTGCGTCCCTCCGTCTCTGCGTCCCTGCGTCCCTCCCTCCCTGCGTCCCTGCGTCCCCCCGTCTCTGCGTCTCTCCCTCTCTCCCTCCGTCCCCTCTACCTCGGCCTCATCGCCGGCCTCATCGCCGGCCTCCTCCACGGCCTCATCGACAACTCCATCTTCCTCGTCGATCTCAGCCTGCTCACCTTCCTCGTCGTTGGGGTGACGCGGGGGGTGGGAGATGGGGAGGCAAGTAGACAAGTAGACAGGTAGACAAGTAGACAAGGAGACAGGGAGACAGGTAGACAGGTTGCTTGTGTCATCCTACCAATATCCTACCAAGTGCAGGATGACGAAAGAGCATCATCTCCCAAGCAGCAGCAACTCTCACGCACCACGCACCACGCAACACGCACCACGCACCACGAAACATGCAGTCCGCAATCCGAACTTCGCAATCCACAATCCCCATGCGCATCCTCATCACCGGCGGGGCCGGCTTCCTCGGCTCACATCTCTGCGACCGCTTCCTGGGCGAAGGACACGAGGTCATCGTCCTCGACAACCTCATCACCGGGCGGCTGGACAACATCCGCCACCACTTCGGCGACCCGGCCTTCCAGTTCATCAAGCATGATGTGACCAACCACATCCACGTCCCCGACGCCCTCGACGCCGTCCTTCACTTCGCCTCGCCCGCCAGCCCCAAAGACTTCACCGCCATCCCCATCCAGATCCTCAAGGTCAACTCGTTGGGCACGCACAACACCCTGGGCCTGGCCCTGGCCAAAGGCGCCCGCTTCCTGTTGGCCTCCACCTCCGAGGTCTATGGCGACCCACTGGTGCATCCGCAGCCCGAAAGCTACTGGGGCAATGTCAACCCCATCGGCGTGCGCGGGGTCTACGACGAATCCAAACGCTTTGCCGAGGCGATCACCATGGCCTACCACCGGGCGCACGGCCTCGACACCCGCATCGTCCGCATCTTCAACACCTATGGCCCGCGCATGCGGCTGGACGATGGCCGCGTCATCCCCAACTACATCAGCCAGGCCCTGCACGGCCAGCCGCTCACCATCTACGGCGATGGGTCGCAGACTCGCTCCTTCTGCTTTGTCGAGGACGAGGTGGAGGGTTTCCGTCGTCTCCTGGCCTCGTCCGAAGTCGAACCGGTCAACATCGGCAACACCAACGAGGTGAGCATGCGCGACCTGGCGGAAGTGGTGAACCGGCTGACTGGCAACCCGGCCGGCATCGTCTATCGGCCCTTGCCCGCCGACGACCCCAAGCTGCGCCGCCCCGACACCACCAGGGCGCAGACCATCCTCGGCTGGCAGCCCACGGTCGATCTCGAAGTTGGGCTGCAGCGCACCATCGACTGGTTCCGCGCCCGTCTTTCTGCCTAGGAACGCTGCCGTGAGCGAGTTGGAGCACCAGGATCAGCTCGAGGCCAGCCCGCAGCCGTTGGTACGGCGGGCGAGGCGCCGCCTGTATTGGCGGGCGCTGGCGCTGAGCTTTCGCTTCTTCAAGCGCCCGGCCTCGTCGCTTGCCAATCATTTGCGTGCGCGCGCGGCCTGGCCGGGCCACGACGATGCCTGGGCCAGCCTGGAGGAATATGCCGAATGGCTTCCTCGCCATGTGCGCTGGAAACCCGACCCGCTGAACGGCGTCCTCGATCTCTTCCCCGATCGCGCCACCATCGCCGCCCAGTTTCGCGACCGCAAGCGTTTCGAGGAGGATTGCGACGGCCTGGCCTACTTCTCGGCCCAGAACCTGCCGCAGTTCGTCGCCGACCCCAGCCAGATCTTTATCGTCACCGTCGTCCTCGACCCCTTCACTTTCGCCAAAGACCGGCTGCTGTACTCCGCCCATGTCATCTGCGTGTTTCGGCACGAAGGCTTCTGGCGGGTGATCTCGAACGACACCCTCTATCGCGACCGCTTCGACACCTTCGCCCAGGCGGTGCAGCACAACCCCTACTGCGCCGCTCACCCGGTCTTGTGGGTGGAGGTGCGCACACCGCAGCTCAAGCGGCTGTATTCGGGGCCGAAGCTGGGTGGCTTCGACCCCGAAGCGGTGCGGCCACGGCGCCAGGCGCCGGAGTTGGCATAGAACCCGGCCGGCGTCAGCCCGTCTGCCGCCAGAGCAGGGGGAGATACAGCCGGGCGGGGATGGGCGAAGGGGTGGGGGTCGCTGTCGACAGGCGTTCGTGCCAGAAATCGAAGCGGACTTCGGCGCCGGCGTTCAGGGCCAGCAGCAGGGGCGTGGCCGGATGCGAGGGGCCAAAGCCCGCCGGCGGGGTGACGGCCAGCTGGTAGGATCCACCGGCAAGCCCGCTGAAGCTGTAGGCGCCGTCCGCACCGGTGGTGAGGGTCTGGTCGAAGCTGGGGCCGGTGAGACGCACTTGAGCGCCGGGCAGCGTCGTCTCGCCGGCGTCAAAGCCGCCGTTGCCGTTGCCATCCTCGAAGATGAGGCCGTGCAGGTGCGCCGTCGCCGGCGTGGCGGTTGGCGTCGGCGTGGCGGTGGGCGGCAACGGAGTCGGGGTGTTGGTGGGGGTGGTGGTGGGGGTGGCGGTGGGCGTGGGGGTGGCGGTGGGGGTGGCGGTGGCGGTGGGTGTAGGCGTTGGCGTGGGGGTGGCAGGCCGCGGGCGCAGGCTGAAGTGCACGGTCAGGCTGGGCCGCCGTTCGCTGGCTGCATTCTCGCTGCTGGCGACATAGAGGTAGCGGGCGCCGCTGCTGGGAAGTAGCAAGAGGCCGGCGTTCGACTCTGGCTGGTCGAGCCAGGTCTGGGCGGCGGCGGTCACATCCCACTGCACGTGGTCATAGAGATTCAGGCTGCTGAGGGTTTTGGCGTCGAGCGGGCTGCTGGCAAAGTCTACGCCGGGCTGCTGGGCGCCTGCCAGCCCCCAGGTCTGGTCGTCGGCGGGTTGTTTCCAAGTAGCGGTTGGCTCGTCCCACGCTTTCAGCAGGCGGTGGGCGCTGACGGTGAGGGGCGTATCCAGCCGCCAATTGAGGACCGTGAGATCGAGCGTGGCCTGGTCGATCTGGGCGCCCTGGGGCAGCCCGGCCAGGTCGAAACGGAGGAGGGCGTCGGCGTAGACCTGGCTGTTGTTGTAGATGATCTTGAGGTCGCTTTCGTCGCCGCGCGGGGTGCTGCCGGTGCCGTCGAACCAGCGCTCCAGATGGGTGTCGGTCGCGCCGGCATAGCCATCGGCGCCTTCTTGATACGTGACCGTGTTGCCCATGAGTCGGATCGTGCCAAAGATGGCGGGGTTGGCGTCGAGGCGGCGGCCTTCGAGGACGAGCGTGTGGCTGACGCCGTTGCCATCGGTGCTGTTCAGGGCCAGGTTGAGGCCGAAGCCATCGGCAACCGCCAGACCGGCGCGGCCCAGCAGACCGGCCGGGATGGCAAGCTCGGCCGTCCAGCCGCCCGCCGTCTGGCTCACGGCGGCGCCCATCTGGCCGGCCTGATCGGGGTGGAGGCTGTCGGTCAGGGTTCCATCGGCCAGGAGGGTGAGCAGATGGTCGTCGGCGCCGGTGGCGAGGTTGTCGTCCAGACCATCGAGGGCGAATTGGACGCTGTCCTGGCCGGGGAGCACGGTGGGGTCGTGGATTTCGGCCAGGAGGTAGAGGGTGGTGGGCGTCCAGCGGGCGGTGAAGACGCCGTTGAGTTGGTTCGGGCCGGGTGCGGGGTCGGGGCCGAGCACGGCGTTGGCGGAGCTGGCATCCAGGCGCAGGTCGCCGCCCAGCCGCCAGTCGCCAGCCTGACCATCGACGGTGATGGGGCTGCCCTGGTCGTAGCCGTTCAGCGTGCGGCCGGAGCCGGTGAAGCGCAGGACATAGGCGCTGTGCGCGGCTGCCAGGCCATGCCGGGCCGAGGCGAAGTACATGCCATAGATGGAGGTGTCGCCGGCCGGGATGCCGGTGTCGATCTTGTTCCAGGTTTTGCCATCGACGGTATAGACCAGGGTGCCGTTGTCGCCGCCGGCCCAGCCGGTGCGGAGGTCGGACATGGACAGGGCATTGAGAGGCCCGGCGCCAGCCGGCACAGGTTGCACTTCCCAGGTGGCGCCGTAATCGGGCGTGTGGACGATGCTGCCGGTGGGCGGGGCCTTGCAGTTCTCCTCGATATCCAGCGGGCCGAGGCAGCCCACCATCCAGACGTGGTCGATGGCGCCGTCCTGGTTGGCATCGAAGGTTCTGGCATCGTGGTAGATGTTGGGCGCCAGACGGTTGTCGATGGTGCGTTTGAAGCTGCGGCCGCCGTCGGTGGTGGTGAAATAGGAATAGTTGCGGATGGCCACCCAGCCCTGGGTGTCGTCGATGAACGAGAAACCGGCGATGGCATGACGCCCAACCGTGCTGCTCAGGGTCCAGTTCAGACCGCCGTTGTCGGTCCAATAGATGATGTTGTTGTCGAAATCGTCGCCATTGCTGCCGGCCAGCCCGTTCTTGCTGTCGAACATGTACATGTCGTAGACCGGCGGCCCCGCGCCCGGCAGCGTCCGGAATTGCCAGCTCTGCCCGCCATCAGTGGTGAAATAGACGCGCGAGCCAACACCGCCGGCCAAGCAATCGGTCGTGGTTGGGCAGGAAAGGCTCTCGAAATAGCCAAAGGCAGGGTCGGCGGCCTGCCAGGCCCAGGTGTCGCCGCCGTCGGTGGTCTTGCCGATGCTCCAGTTATGGCCAGCGACATAGCCGACGTTCTCGGAGGGGAAGGCGGCGTCTTCGAGCCGGGGGAAGAAATCGCCGGCCAGACGCCGGAAAGCGGCGCCGTCGTCGCTGCGATAGACCCACCAGGCCGGCAGTTCGATGCCCTTGACGGTGAGATCGCTGACGCCGCCCGCCCAAACACGGTCGGGGCTGGTGACGAAGATGGCATTGGCGGTGCGGTTGGCCGCCGCCGCCGCCCGCACCGTCCAGCCGGCCCCGCCCGTACTGACGGCAATGACGCCCTCTTCGGCGGCAAAGGCCCCGAAATTCCCGGCAAAGTGCAGGTCGAGGATGTCCTGGGTGACGCCGGTGCTGACGGTCTCCCAGGCGTCGCCGCCGTTGGTGGTGCGGCGCATCCCGCCTCCCTGCCCGGCAATCCACCCGGTCTGAGGCGAGGTGAAGAAGATGGTGTGGATGTTGCCGGCGGCGGGGAAGCTGGCAGCCAAAGGCGCCCAGGCGGCCCCGCCGTTGGTCGTGCGCAGAACTGTACCCTGGTTCCCGACCGCGAAGCCCGTATCGCCGTCCAGAAACTGGATGCCGTGCAAGTCGCGGATGACGCCGCTGTTCTGTGGCGCCCAGGTGGCGCCGCCGTCGCTGCTGCGCAGGATGGTTCCGCCCATGCCCGCGGCCCAGGCCAGGTAGCTGTTGCCGGAGGGCTGCACGCTCACGGCGAAGAGGTTGGCCGCCGCGCCCGTGCTGCCGGCCTGCCAGGTGGCGCCGCCGTCGTCGGTGCGATAGACCGTCCCACCATCGCCGACCAGCAGCCCTTGCTGAGCGCCGGCAAAGGCCAGGGCGTGGAAATCCCGGTCGGCGTCGAGGATTTGGAAGTTCCAGGTCGCCCCGCCATCGGTGGTGCGGACGATCATGCCGCCGTCGCCGGTCCCGACGCAGGTCTGGGCATCCAGGCACTGGAGATCGTTGAGCGAGCCGACCCCGCGCCAGACGATGTCCCAGGCGCCGGGAGCAGCGGCGGCGGTGGGGCTGCCGGGGGCGGTGGGGCTGCCGGGGGCGGTAGGGCTGCCGGCGGCGGTAATGCTGCCGGGGGCGCTGCTCGCCACCGGCGCCAGCCAGGCAAAAAGGAGAGCACAAAGGCCGAAGAGGATGCGGGTGCGATGGATCATAGGTGGTGCGGGGGTGACGAGGTGGTGAAGGAGGGCTACACCAGTCAGGTTTTGCAAAACCTGACTGGTGTGATGGGCAGTATCTCAGAAGCAGATGACAGCAAGCTGAAAAACACGCCGCTGCGTGATGAAGCTTTTTTCAGAGTGCCGGGTCAGGGTGTTATCTTGCGCAGGAGCGGCAGATAAAGACGACTGGGTGTGGCTGTGGCGGTTGGAGTGGGCGAAGGCGTGGCGGTTGGGGTGGGGGTGTCGGTCGGCGTGGGGGTGAGGCTGGCCGTAGGCGAGGGGGTGGGGGTGTCGGTCGGCGTCGAGGTGGTGGTTGCCGTTGGGGTGGGCGTGGCCGTAGCCGTGGGCGATGCCGTCGGCGTCGGCGTCTCGGTGGGCGTGGGTGTGGGCGAGGGGGTGGGTGTGGCCGGTCGCGGCTGCAACGAGAAGCGGACGGTCAGTTGCGGTCGGCGGTCGGGGCTGGGGTGCTCGCCGCTGGCAGCATGCAACTCGCGAGCGCCGCCGGTGGGCAGCAACAGCAGGCCGAAGTTGCCATCGGGTTGGGCCAGCCAGCTTTGGGCCGCCGCGGTCACATCCCATTGCACATGGGCGTTGGCCGGCAGGCTGCTGAGGGTCTTGCTGTCGAGCACGGCCGGGTCGTAATCGACGCCCGCCTGCCGTGCGCCCACCAGCCCCCAGCTTTGGCCCAGCGCCGGCTTGCTCCAGGTGCCGGTGCGTTCGTCCCACGGCTTCAGCAGACGGTGGGCGGCGATGCTCAGCGATGGCTCCAGACGGCTGTTGTTGACGGCGAGATCGAGGGTCGCCTGCTCGACCTGCGCCCCGTGCGGCAGACCGGTCAAGTCGAAGCGCAACACGGCATCAGCATAGACCTGGCCGAAGTTGTAGATCATCTTCAGGTTTTCTTCAGTCCCGCGCGGGGTGTTTCCGGTCTGGTCGCTCCATCGCTCCAGATAGGTGTCGGAGGCCCCCAGATAGCCGCCGGAACCCTCCTGGTACACCACCTGGTCGCTCAGCAGCCGGATCGTCCCGAACGAGCCGGGGTTGGCGTCGAGGCGACGGCCTTCGAGCAGCAGGCTGTGGGCGCTGCCGCTCTCATCGGCGCCGGTCAGGGCCAGGTTGAGGCCGATGCCATCGCCAGCGGCGAAATCGAGGCGGTGGAGCGATGTGGCCGGGATGGCAAGCTCGGCCGTCCAGCCGCTGGCGGTGCGGCTCACGGCGGCGTGGAAGTGGCTGCTCTGGTCGGGGTGGAGGCTGTCGGTCAGGGTTCCGTCGGCCAGAAGGGTCAGCAGGTGGTCGTCGTCGCCGCCCCAGAGGTTATCGTCCAGGCCATCGAGGGCGATCTGGATGCTGTCCGAGCCGGGAACGATGGCGGGGTCGCTGATCTCGGTCAGGAGGTAGAGGGTGGGGAAGATCCAACGGCTGGTGAAGGTGGCGCTCAGTTCGTCGGGGCCGGGTGCGGGGTCGGGGCCGAGCACGGCGCTGGCGGTGGCGGCATCCAGCCGCAACTCGCCGCCCTGTCGCCAATCGCCTGCCTGACCGTCGATGACGATGGACTCTGGCTGGCTGTAGCTGCCCAGCGTGCGCCCTGGCCCTGTGAAGCGGATGATATGGGCGTTGTAGGCTGCGCCCAGGCCGCGTGTCGGGCCGGCGAAGGCCAGCTTGGAGATGTTGACCCCGTCCGGCAGGCTGCTGTCCACCGCCTCCCAACTGGCCCCGCCGCTATCTGTGTAGAGCAGGGAGGCCCCATCGCCTGCGGCCCAGCCATGAAGCGTGTCGAACATGACGATGGCGTTGAGCAGGGCAGTGCCCGCCGGCACCGGCTGGAAGGCCCAGGTGTCGCCGCCATCTTCGGTGTGGGCAATGCTGCCCGTCACCGGCGCCGGGCAGTCTTTGCCCGTGCAGCCCGCCAGCCAGACGTGATCGACCTCGCCATCGGCATCGGCATCCTGAGCAGAAATGGCAGCGAAGAAGCCCGTAGCCAGGGCGGGATCGATCACGCGCAGCCAGGAGCGGCCGCCGTTGGTGGTCACACGGTAGGAATAGTTGCGCAGCGCGGCCCAGCCGTGGGTGGCGTTGACCATGCCGAACTCGGTGATCGGGTTGTCGCCGTTGGTGACGCCGTTGTTCCAGACCTGGCCGCCGTTGGTGGTGTACCAGGCCGCATACTTGCCCGTATCATCGGTGTTGGTGCCCATGAGGGCGTTCTGCGCATCCTGCATGAGCAGGTCATAGACCGGCCGGCCGACGCCGGGCGCGGTCTGAAACTGCCAGGAGGCGCCGCCGTTGGTGGTGGCATACATGCGGCCATAGCGCCCACCTACCGTGCAGTGATCGGCATCGGCGCAGGAAACGGCCATGAAGTAGGGGTCCGAGGCGTTGGGCAGGATCCCCACCTGCTGCCAGGCCCAGGTCTCGCCGCCGTCGGTCGTCTTGCCCAGGCTGGATTCGTGCCCGACCACATAGCCGACATCCTCGGTGGGGAAAGCGACGTCTTCCAGGTGCGGGGTCGGGCCAAAATCGCCGGCGCTGCGGTCGAAACTGACGCCGTCGCTGCTGTGCCGGATCCACCAGCCGTGGGCGCCGGTGTCGGGCGAGAAATTGACGCCGCCCGCCGCCCACAGCTCGCTCGCTCCCCCTGCCCACACGGCCCCCGCCGTCCGTCTGCCCAGGATGCCAGGGCTGCGCACCGTCCAGCCGCTGCCGTTCCAGACGGCCACCGCCCCATCCGCCGCCCCCAGGAGGCCGGTCGCACCGCTGAAATGCACATCGAGAATATCGACGGCCAGCCCGGTGGATACCGTTTCCCAACTGGCCCCGCCGTTGGTGGTGCGGATCATGTGGCCGGCCTGGCCCGCGGCCCAACCCTGTTGAGGACTGCTGAAATGCAGGCTGTAGAGATTGGCCCAGCCGGGGAAGGGCGTAGAGACGGGCGCCCAACTGGCCCCGCCGCTGGTGGTGCGCAGCAGGGTGCTCTTGGCTCCCACCGCCCAGCCGGTAGCAGAATCAAGAAACTGGAGGTCGTGGAGGTCTTGTGTCGTCCCGGAGGATTGCGCCGCCCAACTCGCCCCGCCATCCGTGCTGTGGAAGATGCTCCCTCCTTTCCCCGCCGCCCAAACCTGGCCCCCCGCCAGGGTGCTGACCGCCAGCAGATCGCCCGCGCCCGGAACCGACCCCGCCTGCCAACTGGCCCCGCCATCTTGCGTGCGCAGGGTGACGCCGCCGCCGCCCACGGCAAGGCCGCGGCTGAGGCCGTCGAAGGCGAGGGCCTTGAGGTCGGCGGTGGTGGGGGCCTGGAACTGCCAGGTGGCGCCGGCGTCGGTCGTCTTCAGGGCCAGGCCGGCCTCGCCCACGGCCAGGCAGATGCCGGCCGCCGGGCAGACCAGATCGCTGACGCTGCCCGACCCGCGCCAGACCGTCTCCCAGGCGCCGGGCGCAGCCGATGGGGCGGCGGGGCGGCTGGGGTGGGCCGGGCGAGCGACGACGGCGGCGGCGGCGGCGCCGAGAAGGACGATGAGGGTGAGAAGCAGAGAAAGTCGTTTCATGGTTGGCGAAGGGGTGTGAGATGGCAACAAAAGACCGGCGCCGTGGTCGCGCCGGTCGGCTGTAGGATTATGATGGGGGATGGGGGCGTGTTTCTTGTTCCGGGTTCCGGGTTCCGGGTTCCGCGTTCCGTGGTGCGGGGGCCGGGGGGGTCAGGCGGTGCGCAGGTGGGCTTCCAGCCAGGCGGCTTCGTCGGGGCTGAGCGGGGGCGCGGGCGGCTGGGTGTAATCCAGCAGGTTCTCGTAGCCCACCAGCTCGAAACAGGCATCGATGGCGGCTTGCAGGTCGAGGGTCACGTCCGGGTCGGGCGGCAGCAGGGGGACGGGCACCACCGGCAGGCGTTCATCCAACTGCACCGGCCAGACTTCGGTGATCGGCCGGCGCTGGAAACGGCTGAGGTAGATGTAGTAAGGGGCAGCCGGCAGGTCGCCTTCGACGACGATGCGATGCCCGCGGCGGATGAGGTCGATTTCGAGCAGATGGGTGGGCGTTTTCAGCAGTTCCTGGCGGCGTTCGTGGAACTCGCGCGCACCCTCGCCCAGCTTGTTGACCGGCGAAAGGATGTCGATGGCCGTTACCAAACGGCGGTTGGCCGTGTCGCGGATTTCCAGGCCGAGCACGGGCACTTCCTCGCCGACAGGGCTGATGACTTCCAAGGGTGTCATGAAAGTGCGGACGGCTTCGCGTGTGGCCGGGGACGGCATCACTGGCATCCTGCTCGTCTCGGGCGGGCGCACGACATGTACATCTGGGTAGAGAAGACGAGTAACGCTCTCGATACCGAGGATGGTGGGGAACGGCCGGTTCAGAACATAGCGTTTTTCGAGTAGGGCGACATATTTCGGGCGCAGAGAAGGCATCAGTTGGGCGCGGATGGTTCCAGCCAGGGTCTCGTGGAACTCCTGCCACATTTCGCTTTCAAGATAGGGATCCATGCCAGGGAATGGAGATGGCATTTTTGCCTCCGTCGTGTGGGTGGAGGGCCGCCCGGCCGGCCGGGCGGCGCGTGAGGACGCAGCCCCATTGTATAACAAGCCCCGCCAAGAGTTCACATCCCCAGGATGGCCTGCACCTTCGCCAGCAGCGCTTCCTTGTAGCGGGCGCCCTGCAACCACTGGCCCCCCGGCGAGCTGTTCGCTTCTACCTCGCTCCGGCCCTTCACGTCTTCGGGCGCCAGCTTGCGAATGCTGATCAGCCAGGCGATCAGATCGGCGGCGGCATTCAGTTGGGCCTCGACCGGCGGCGCCGAATTGAAGGTGCCGATCAGGGCGATGCCGATGCTGTCGGCGTTCACGGCTTCGCTCGTACACTGCGCCGTCACTGCCTCCAGTGGCTGCGTCCATGAGATCACGCCGGTCTCGTGGACGGTGAAATGGTAGCTGATCCCCGGCAACCCGCGACGGCTGATCTGGCCCTGGGCGATGGCGTCGGGCGTGGCCGCGGTCGAGGTGACGGTGTGGTGGACGATGAGGCGGTGGATGGCGTCGGCCACGCGCAGGGGATAGCGCCGGGAGGGGTCGGGGTGCTGGGGCAGGGCGGCGCGCAGATCGACCAGGGCCGGCTGGGGCGCCTTGCCGGTGGTGGGCAGGGCGCCGACCTTGACCTGGAGGGCCTGGGTATCGGCCAGCAGGGTGGCCAGGGTGGGGGCCAGGCCGGCTTTGCTCTGGGCGGCGGCGACATCGGCCGTCACACGGCTTTGCAGAGCCGGGAGGGTGGCGGCGGCGGCGTCGGCCTGACCGAAGTCGGGCTGGAGCGCCCGCAGCTCGGCGTCGAGTTGGCGGGTCGCGACCAGCAGGGCCGGCGCTTCGCCGCCAGTGTGGCCGTCCAGCCTCCGCGCCAAGGCCGCCAGCCGGTCGAGTTCGGTCTGGGCGGCGGCGGTCAGGCCGGGCTTGCCGGCCAGGGCGGCCACGGCCGGCGCCAACAGTGTTTGCACGCGCTCGCTCTGCGGCGGCAGGCCATCGGCCACGGCCCTGGCCTGGGTGAGGCTGGTGGCCAGGTGCGACAGGCGGGCGATGAGGGTGTCTTTGTCGCCGGTCTGGGGCGGTGGGGGCGGGGGCGGCGGTGGGGGCGGCGGCGGGCCGCCGGAGGCAAGCTGCTGGATGCGGTTCATCAACAGGATGGCCTGGCCCTGGTTGTCCTCGCCCAGGTGCCGGAAGCTCGTCCAGCGGCCGCTATGGCCGACGCTGAACAGACAGCAGCCGATCACATAGGCGTCCTTGCTCAATTCGTCGTTGTACCAGGCCAGCGCCGCCCAGTATTGGTCTTCGGTCAGGGTTGCGGTCGGGTTGAGCCAGCCTTCGTCGGGTTGGCCGGGGTTGCCATAGGCTTGCGTCAGCCCGGCTTCGGTGATGATGACCCGGTGGCGGTCGCCGTAGCGGGCGCGGATGCCCTCCATACAGGTGCGATAGAAGGTGGCGGCGGTGTGCACGCCCGCCCCTGGTTTCAGCGACGGCCAGCCGTATTCGTGAAAGCCCAGGTAGGTGAAGGTTTCCAGGGTGTGCGGGAACCAGTCGAGATAGTGGTCGGGGCGGATGTAGTTGCCGGCGGCGAAGTTGAAGGCCACCGCCTCCAGCCCCTCGGTCTGCAGTCGCTGGTGGAAGGCGACCTGGAAGGCGTCGTAGGCCGGGGCGCGGCGCCGGAACTGGGCATCGACGGCAAAGTTGGGGAAGGAGGCCGGGCCGCGCAGCCCCTCGTTCAGGCTCATCCAGGCGTCGATCAGGAGCCGGCCGTTGGCGCCTTTCTCTTTGGCCATGCCGAAGTCGTAGCGGATGATCTCCTCGGCCAACTCGCGCCCGCGCGCCGCCGGGTCGGCGCTGTCCAGCCAGGCATCCTGGACGCTCGGCTCCTTGAAGATGCGCCCGATTACGAACGAATCGGGGGTGAGGTCGCGGCGGATCTCGTGCAGCAGGCCGCGATCCTGGGCGTGCAGGAGGATGACCGGGGGTTTGACCTGGCGCAGGGCCTCGCGCATGAAGGGGACGATGGTGACTTCGAGGTAGAAACCGAGTTTGTGCATAGTCTCAGCCTGGGGAGGGCCGGGTGAGCGGGTGGGAGGCGATGGCTCTGTCGCCGCCGCCGTTCATCCGCTCGCGGGCAGGGATGGTTCCGGCGCCGGCCGGGCTTGGGCGGCCGGCCGGCGGCTGCGGGCCGCCATCTCGGGAAAGAGCGCTTCCTCCACCCGCGGGCGGGGATAGGCCTCGGCCCGCGGCGGCGATTCGGGGCCGACATGGGCGGCAATCCAGGCGGGGGGGATGTACCAGGCATCGTCCAACGGCTCGTCGGCGGCCAGGGCGCTCATCGCCGCCAGGGCGGGCGGCTGTTCGCCCGGCCAGGGCGTGTTGGCCGCGGCCAGCGCCTCCAGGAGGGCTTTGGTGGCGGCCTCCGACTCTCCGGCCAACCGCTGCACCTGGCAGCCGTTGGCTCGCAGGCGCGCTTCGTCGGCGCCGCTGACGCCGGCGACGCCGCCGACGATCAGCACCCGCTGCGCCTGCATCGCCTGTTCGACATCGAAGCCGTGGCTGGGGCGGAAGGCGGCAATGTAGGCGCGGGCGCTGGCATAGTCGGCCTCGGCCCAGGCCTGGCCGTGATCCCAGAACAAGAGGTAGAAGGGGTTGGGTTTGGCGGCGCGGATGGCCTGGACCCGCTGGTGCAGGGTGTTCTTCCAGGTGGCGGCCGCCAGCCATTGGTCGCCAGGGCAGGCCGTCTGCGCCTGAGGAACCTCTTTGTGGCCGATGATTTTCTGGATGTCGGTGATCGCCAGTTCCTGCATCAGCCAGGCGATGAGCCGGCAGGCGCTTTCGAACTGGGCCGGCGTGGGCAGGTTGCCGTTCATGAATTCGCCGATCAGACTGACGCCCAGGCTGTAGCCGTTGGCCGTGCCGGCGTGGTAGGAATGGGTCTCATGCCGGTTGCACTGGTAGATGGCGCCGTCGGCGCCGATGAGATAGTGATAGCCCACGCCCGGCCAGTCACGCGAGCCGACATGGTAGCGGGCGATGTCGTAGGGGGTGAGGGTGCTGCGGCCGGTGGTGTGGTGGACGACCAGGCTTGTCAGGCGCTGGGTGCGGTTGGTGTATTTCGCGGTCGCGTGTTTGGGCAGATCATCGACGATGTCGATGATGGCGGGCCTCGCCACCACGCCGCCGGTGGAGGGCGCGCCGGCGCAGTGGGTCTTGATGTAGGTCTGCAGGCGGGCGATCTCCGCCTGGCCGGCGGCGACGGCCGTCTGCAACGAGGCCACCTGCTGTTGCAGGGCCGACGCCTGCGCCGCCAGCGGCTGCAATGCGCTCAGCTGTGCTTCCAGCAAGGCCACCTGCGCCCGCAGGCGTTCGATCTCGGCCTGGTCGGGGTCGGCGGGCGAGAGGGCCAGCCGGACATCGGCCAGGAGTTTGTCTTTGTAGCGGACGCCGCCCAGCCATTGCGAGCCGGGCGAACCGACGTTCTCGCCCAGTTCGTTGCGCCCGAACAGCACTTGTTCCGGCATCCTGCCCAGCCCCAGCGTGGTCATCAGCCAGGCGATGAGTTGCGCCGCCGCCTGACGCTGGATGAGGTTCGGCTCTACGTCTTTGTCGGCGCTGAAGTTCCCGGCCAGGGCCAGGGCGATGCTGTCGGCGTTCGCAATCTGGTTGGGGCCAGAGTTCAGCTGCAAGACGACCGCCGTCAGTGGCTGTGTGGCCGAGATCGTGCCATCGCCGTTGACCAGGTAATGATAGGCGATGCCCGGCTTGCCCTGGCCGACGTGGACTTCGGCGATGCGTTGGGCCGGCGTATCGGTGCGGGTGACGGTGTGGTGGATGACGAGGCGACGGATGGCGGCCAGTTCGCGGCCCGGCCAGGCGGCGGTTGGGTGTCGCGGCAGGCTGGCGGTCAGGTCCTGGATGGTCGGGGCGGTGACGGCGGGCGCATCGGGCAGGGCGAGTGCGGCCACCTGCGCCTCCACCTGCCTGATGCGGGCGCTGATGGCGTCGAGGCGGGCGCGGGTTTGGGCGGCGGCGGCGACCGCGCCTGCCAGCCCGAGCAGGTCGCTTTCGTCGGCCTTGAGCCGGCCGGCCAGCTCGATGGCGGCGGCATTCTCGGCCGCCATCGCCTGGAAACGTTGGTCGAGGGCGTCGTATTCCTGCCACCACCCGGCCAGGGCCTCATCGCCGCCCGGCCCGCCCTCGGTGGTGGTCCATTTGTAGCCAAAGGCCAGGGCGGCGCGGAAGTCTTCGATCACACCCTGTTTGCCGGCGATGTACCAGCGATCTTGCCCGACCTGGGGGTAGCGATAGAGGATGAGTGAGCGGATCTTGGGCGTCGTGGCCGTGGCCCGGCGGTTCCAGTCGGCGATCTCGCCGTAGGCGGCCCGCACCCAGCCGTTGTTCTCGTTCTTCCAGGCGTCGTCGCCCTGGTTGGCCTCGGTGATGAAGACCGGCAGGTGCCGCATGTTGGGCGGGATGGCGGCCAGGAAGTCCTGGTAGACGCGGAAGTGCCAGCGCCGGTGGCTGAATTCGGCCGCCTGCATGCGTTCGTCCGAACGCACCAGGGCCGGGTCGGGGCCGTGGGTGTAGGCATGGAGGGTGATGCCATCGCAGTTTTCTGGCCCCAGGCGGGTGAGGATGTCGGCCAGGTACTGCACCCAGTCACCGGTAGGGTTGCCTTCGTATTTGGTCAGGGTGTTCCACGGCCCCACGGCGCCGATCAGGGCCAGGTCGCCGGCGTGACCGGGCACGGATTTGATGGCGGCCCGGGCGCGGCGGTAGCAATCGACATAACGCTCAGGTGTGATCGCTTCGCCGCGTGTATCTTCGCTCACCGGCTGGGGTGGGAAGCGGTTCCAGTTCCACTGTGCGCCCGGCCATTCGATGGGGTGGTTCATCTCGTTGCCGATGATCCAGAGGCGCGCGCCCTGCGAGTTGCGGACGAAGTTGGCGCAGCGGCTGGCGAAGTTGGCGTAGTCGCGCTGGAAGGGGATGGCGCCGACGCCGCCGTAGCCGGCGTTGAGCCGCACCATGACGCCCAGGCCGCGGCTCGACCAATCGCTGTAGTTGCGGCCGCTGTTGTCGGCTGGGTCGAAGCCGATGGCTTCGGTAAAGAGCACCCAACCCGGCGCTCCCTGCCCCAGCATGATCTCTTCCCCGCCGGGGTCGTGCAGGCCATAGAGGTATTCGCTATCGTATAACGGACGCGGCATGGGCGGCGCTCCTGGCACATGGCTCCCGAAGGAGGATTTGTGCGAGATCGGGGGGACCGGTTGTGACTGCCTCGTGGCGCCGGTGTGGGTGCGGCCATCGACTGCGGCCAGGCTCACACCAGCGCCGTGCATTATAGCGGAGTGAAACGTGAGGGGTGAAACGTGAGGGGTGAAACGTGAGGGGTGAAACGTGAGGGGTGGCGGGGGGCAGGTGGCAGGAGGCAAAGCTTGTCCTGAGTGAAACGAAGGATGGCAGGTGGTAAGTGGCAGGTGGTAAGTGGCAGGTGGTAAGTGGCAGGAAGCGGGTGGCGGAGGAGGAGCGCCGCGGCATGATTCGGCGCTGAGCAGGTGATTGACGCCCAAGCGGGCGCGGGGTAGAATACCGCCATCTTCCCGTACAACCGCCTTCGCTCCATCCGCATTTGGCGTCCTGCTTTGAATCCGAATAAAACCACCTCGGAGGGGGATATGCTGCGCCCCCGCCGTATATCGACCCCCACAGGAACAAAAAGCGGCATAGCGCACCGGCGGGATAGGCTGACCGGCATTCCCATGATTCAGTAGTT